>JBAQUT010000046.1:0-50203 GCA_049297695.1 Alphaproteobacteria bacterium
CTCGATATCTGTCATTTCAAATCGGCGCTGAAGCCCACCAGCCAAGACTTTCCATGTATCCCGGCATGATGAGCTTTGTAATTCCGACATTTAAATATTACTGCAGTTCGCTCAACAGCTCCTTGGCATCCACCTTGGTGTCGGTGATGGTGGCCTTGCTGAGGATGTACTGGGTCACTTTGTCTTCCAACACAGGGCCAGCCAGTTGGCTGCGGTTTTCGGGCTTCATGAAATGGCGTTGCACTTGCTCGCCTTGGGGGCCGCTCATGGCCACTTGTTCGGCCACGGCTTTGTCCAAGTCGGCACCCGTTACCTGGATTTTATGGGTGCGGGCGATTTCGGTCATCAGCAAGCCCAAACGTACGCGGCGGTCGGCCAAGGGCAACAGTTCTTTTATGGCTTCTTCCACGGGCTTACCAAGGGCTTCCAGCGGCAGTTTGCGCATTTGCAGCTCTTGCAGTTGGGCGCGCCACAGGGCGGCGTGTTCGTTTTGAACCAAACCGCTGGGCACATCAAACTTGTTGGTTTCGTCCAACTGGTCCAGCATTTGGCGCTTCAGGCGTTGTTGGCTGGCGGTTTTCAGGTCACGTTCGGCGCCGTTGCGCAGCACCTCTTTCAACTTATCGAGGCTTTCAAAACCCAAGGGCTTCACGCTTTCGTCGGTCAACGCTTCGGTGGCGGGGGCTTCCACACCGTCAATGGTCAGCTTGAACTTGGCGGGTTTGCCAGCCAGTTCTTCCGCATGATAATCTTTGGGGAAGGTCACGTCCAAGTCCACCTGGTCGCCTTGTTTGCTGTCAATCAAACCGTCTTCAAACCCGGGGATGAGCATACCGCTGCCGATGGTAACGCCGAACTTCTCCAGTTTGCCGCCGTCAAACGGTGTTTCTTTGCCGCCTTCCACCTTGTAGCCTTGACCGGTGAGGATCACCTTGTCGCCTTGGGCGGCTGGGCCGTTTTTGGGCTTGAACACGGTGAGTTGTTCTTGCAACCGTTCCAGCGCCATGGTTACCACATCGTCGTTCACTTCGGCGGTTTCGCGGGTCAGCTTCAGGCCTTCAAAGGCTTTGGGCTCAATGGTGGGGTAAATCTCGGCGTGGGCGTGGAAGGTAAAGTCTTTCCCTTCGGTCACAGCCACTTCGGCGTGGTCGTCGTGGCCTTCGCCCGCGTGCACGTGGGGGTTGCCAGCCAAGTTCAGGCTGTTGTCTTTCACGGCTTTGGCAATGGCTTCTTGGATCAAACGTTGGGCCACCTCGGCACGCACACGGTCTCCCACCTTGCTTTTCACCACGCTTACAGGCGCCATACCTTCGCGGAAACCATCCACTTTCACGCTTTTGGCGGCGGCTTCATAGGCCATGGTCAGGCGGGCATCCACCTCGGCGGCGGGGACCACGCCCGCAATGTTGCGTTGAAGGCCTTGACCGTTGGTGACCGTGACTTGCATGGGAAACTCCCCCTCGTTGTTGGTTGTTCGTAAACGCTTGGGCGGGTTTTAGCAGATGGGGGGGGCGTATGCAAGCGGGAAAGGATGGCGTGAAAGGAAAGTTATGGGGGAGATTCGGCAGCCATCATTCAACGTGGCCCGCCATACGAAGCGCATGCTGGCGAAAGTGATGGGGATAATCGACACGGCCCTACTCCGCCAAGGCTCCGAAGGGCATACTTCGCTGCGCGAAGTATGGGGCGACTGAGGAGGATCGAACTCCCGACATCCAGAACCACAATCTAGCGCTCTACCACTGAGCTACAGCCGCCACAGATGGTTATGTGGACTATCTTGCGGATTTTTGCAAGCCCCTTTATGATATTCATGTTACCCGAGAAATCGGGCTTGCAAGACCACCGAAAGGTGGCAAGCCGTGGGAAAGCGATAACAAGCTCCCACGGCTTTTTTATGCTTTTTATTCGGCCTCATCCACATCCGGAATGGGCGTATGGGTTTTGCCGTCGCCCACCATCACTTCTTTCACGGCGGCGTTAACCTTCACCATGTTTTTGTCCATGTGGGCTTTGTACTCATCGGCCTCGGTTTGGCTTTGGGCGGCTTTGGCTTGCTCGTCCTTCAAACGGAGTTTCAACGCCTCCACGCGGGCGGTGTCACCACGTTTTTCGGCTTTGGCAAGGTCTTTTTCAATGTTTTCAATGGTATTGTTTTGGAATCCACCTTTCAACGAGGCGGCCACATGCCCGATTTTGGATTGCGTGGCGTAAATGGCGGCGGTGAAGGGGTTGTTGGCCTCTTCCATTTTGGCTTTGGCTTGCTCGGCATTCAGGCCTTCGGCTTGGTATTTGGCTTGTTCGGCGGCCTCGCTTGCCTCACGGGCGGCTTTGGCTTCGCGGCTGTAGCTGTTCAGCACAACTCCGGCGCTGGCGGTGGTGCTGGCAAAGGCCAGCAGGCAGGTAAGGGCAATTAAGGTGGGGCGCATGGGTTTTCTTTCTGTTATGTGCCCTTGCACCCTAGGCTAAAACCTTCAAATTTCAAGCGTTGTGACGCGGTTGCAGGCACGCACGCGCGGGGGCTTGCATCCAACGCCGCAACCCCGTACAACATACCTCACGCGGATGTGGCGGAATTGGTAGACGCACTGGTTTTAGGTACCAGCGGGGTAACCCGTGAAGGTTCGAGTCCTTTCATCCGCACCACACTTCGCGCAAGCGAAGTATGCCCTTCGAAGCCTTGTACAATGGAGCCATACCCCATGAAAACCATCATCGTCGGCAGCAAAAATGCCGCCAAAATTGCCGCCGTGCAGCAAGGTGTGGGGGCCTATTGGCTCGAGGCCACCGTGCGGGGCGAAGACGTACCCAGCGGGGTATCCGCCCAGCCCTTGGGGCATGAGGAAACCCTGACCGGCGCCCTGAACCGCGCCCGCGCCGCCAAGGCCTTGGGGGCCGACTTGGGCGTGGGTTTGGAAGGTGGCGTGGTAGAAATTCATGGCACGCCCATCATGATGAGTTACGTGGCCATCACCGATGGTGTACGGGAAGTGGTCGTGCCAGGCCCCGGTACTCCCTTGCCTGCCAGTTGGGGTAAAGCTTTATCTCAAGGCGCCGAATTACGCCCCCTCGTTTTGGCTGCTGGCCTTCCCTACGATTATAAATCAGGGGTTAACGGCTTGCTTACTAACGGCAAAGTTAACCGTGACGATATGTTTGCAATTGTCATGAAAACCGCCTTGGCACCATGGATTAACCCCGCCGCCTATGCCGATGACAGCAAACTCTAACCCATTCCCTACTATCCCACTACCTACTATTCCTGCCACACCCGCCGCAAAAACATGCACACCCTGTCAGGAAACCCCTTGCTGTATGCATGTTTTATAAGCACACTTCATCCAACCTAACCGTTGGGCAAAGGGATAAAAACCGGCAGCAAGCCACCCCCTTTGACAAAACTAAACCTGGCCGGCGAACAACAAAAAACCAATAAAATCCGGCGGAGGGAAACCTTTCGCAAGAGGGCAACCCGCTCGAACACTGAAGAATAAAAACATAAAACCTAAACACCTGCCTACCAAGCGCCCCCCAAGAAGAATAACAACGGGCGCTTTTTTGTTGCCTTTTTCCGATATGTATACTAAGTAAAACTTATGATACGCCCCAATGCCTTAACCGACCCCGCTTATTATACTATTCTTGGAACGTCTTTGGCTGCGGCTGTGGGCACTTCGGCATGGACAACCATTCCGTTGTGCACGGCAGCTTTAAGCTGCATCTCTCTTGCCAATCATTTTGGCCTTCAGGCCGATATGGAGAGGATTGGGCGGCGCGATATGTTCCGGGCAACCGTTTTATCGACAGCCTTCAACGCCCTTACAACAGCTGCGGCTGCTCATGTGGCAGGTGTGGCGATAGGATATGTGTGGGGCTTTCCCACAGGGAAAAAAACCTTAACCGAGTTTTCCCATAAACTCACTCTCACTCAACACCACTACCCCCAACCGCTGAGCCTCTTTCAGCTTGCTGCCCGCCTCTTCTCCCGCAATCACGTAATCTGTTTTGCTGGTCACACTGCCAGTAACTTTAGCCCCTTGGGCCTCCAGCCGCGCCTTGGCTTCGGGGCGGGTCATGGCGGCCATGGTGCCCGTCAACACAACGGTTTTTCCCGTAAAAAACCCTTGCTGACGGGCTTGGGCTTCGTACCGTTGCGGGTGCACATGCTTCAACAGTTCACCCAACAAGGCTTGGGTGTGGGGTTCGTTCAAAAAAACCATGATGCTGGCGGCTACTTTGGGGCCAACGCCTTCCACTTGAAGCAAGGGGGAATCTTGAAGAGATGGCCGCGCTGCGCTCGCCATGACGATATCTCCCCAGGTTGGGAAATACTTGGCAAGGTCCACCGCCGTTTGGGTGCCCACTTGGGGGATGCCCAAAGCGTTGATAAACCTTGGCAGCGTAGGGGTTTTGGCCTTCTCAATGGCGGCGCACAGGTTGGCCACCGAGAGTGCGCCGTAGCCTTCCCATTGCTGGATGGTGGCGGTGTGGGTTGGCAGGGTGAAGATATCGGCCAGCGTTGTTACAAGCCCTTTCTCCATAAACTCTTGCACCTGTTTTTCCCCCAGCCCGTCAATATCCAGCGCGGTTTTGCTAACGGCGTGGATGATGCTGGCCTCGGCCTGCGCAGGGCAAGCTACGTGGTTGGGGCACAACCAATCCGCCGCATCGGCCTCCCGCACCAAGGGCGTGCCGCACCGAGGGCATTGGGTGGGGAACGTCCACACCGCCTTCCCCTCCGCCGCCGCGTTCACCAACGCAATCACTTGGGGGATGACATCCCCCGCCCGCTCCACAAATACGCTGTCGCCCACATTCAACTGGCGGCTGGCAATGTAATCTTCGTTGTGCAGCGTGGCGTTGGTGATGGTGGCCCCCAAAATTTGCACCGGCGCCAGCCGCGCCACAGGCGTTATTTTGCCGCTCCGGCCCACTTGCACGTCAATAGCTTCAATGGTGCTCACGCCCCCTTCCGCCTTAAACTTGTGGGCCAACGCCCACCGTGGCTCCCGACCTACTTCTCCCAAACGGGCCTGCAACGCCACATCGTTCACCTTATACACCAAGCCATCAATGGCGTAGGGCAAGCTCTCGCGCTGGGCCTCCCACGCCGCAAACACCTCCATGGCGGCGGATTCATCGGGCACAACTTTGTAGCCTTGGGCTACGGTGAAGCCCCACTCCTGAAGGAGCCTAAGTTCGCCGTCGTGAGTGGTGGGGGATGAAACGTTGTTGGTTGTTGGTTGTTGGTTGTAACCACTTCCCTCTGTTTGGCTAACCCATCCGCCAAAGGCATACGCGTCAAACTTGAGGGGGCGGCTGGCGGCAATGAGGCTGTCCAACTGGCGCAAGCTGCCCGCCGCCGCGTTGCGGGTGTTGGCAAAGGCAGGTTTGCCCGCGGCCAGTTGGGCATCGTTCACGGTTTGGAGGGCGGCGTATTCCATGTACACCTCGCCTCTCACTTCCACGATGGTTGGAATGGAAGCGTTCCGCGCTGAATTTGAAACGTGGATACCCGCCTGCGCGGGCATGACGCCTACGGCGGAAGGGGGCAAGCCCCCTTCACCCCCTTGCTTGCTTGGCAAATAGTGAGGGATGCTGGCAATGCTTTTCACATTGTGCAGCACATCTTCCCCCACCTCTTTATCCCCCCGCGTGGTGGCGTGGGTGAGTTTGCCGTTTTCATATGTTAGCGAGAGGGAGAGGCCATCAATCTTCGGCTCCACCACCAGTTCCGGCGTGTGCTCGGCCCCCACAAAGTTCCGCAAGGTTTGAAAGAACCCCCGCACCCCCCCCTCGCTGTCCGCACTTTTCAGCGAGATCATGGGCTTGAGGTGCTTATGTTTGGGCAGTTCGTCCAACACCGCCGCGCCCACGGTGCGGGTGGGAGAATCCACCTTGGCCAGTTCGGGGTGTTCCGCTTCCAACCGCCGCAATTCGTTCAGCAAGGCATCGTACGCCGCATCGCTCATCGTAGGCGTGGCACGGGTGTAATACGCCTCGTTGGCCGCACGCAGCAATGCGGTCAGTTCGTCCACACGGGCGGCAGCAGAGAGGGTGAAGAGGTCGGGCATGATGCCCGATTATGACATATCTTTTATGTCGGCGTCACCCCATGAGATGACCAACTTTGGCTCCATTTCAAGCCCCGCATAACGAGGGTTTGTACGCTGAATCATGCTAATGCCATATCCTGCACTACGCAATGTTTGGAGCGCCATTTTTAAAGGATCTGCAAAGGATAATTTGCCATATCCAGTACCATTCTCATCAAAACCAATATATATATCTTTATGCGAAATACCTTTAGTAATACGTGAACGAATAGACGATGGAGTTCTGGATAAAGATGTTCCCGTACGAGCCGCCTTGGCAATGTTACGGTTCATGTAATCAATAATGGCGTGATAAACCTTCAATTCTTCCTTGCAAAGAACAATCTCAGGATCGTTGGATTGTGAACCTTGGGATATTTCCAAAGCACGTTGGGGCTTGATAACGTCAACCATCGTTTATGCTTTCATTGATTTACACTTGCAAACATATACATTTTCTACGCCGCCATCAACTCCCTCGCCGCCGCCCGCGCTGCTTCGGTGATAGTCGCCCCGCTCAGCAGCCGCGCTACTTCGTCGGTGCGGGCTGGAGTGGTTAACACCGCAACGCTGCTGGTGGTGGTGCCGCCCGCCGTGTGTTTGGCCACCTGCCAGTGGTGCTGGGCCAAGGCCGCCACTTGGGCGTGGTGGGTGATGGCGATCACCTGATGCCGCTGGGCCAACCGCGCCATGGCCTGCCCCACGGCGTGGGCGGCGGCGCCGGAGAGGCCCGTATCAATCTCATCCAAAATAATCGTTTGGGGCGGCAACGCGGCGTAAAACACGGTTTTCAGGGCCAACATTAGGCGGGAAAGTTCTCCCCCGCTGGCCACTTTGGCCATAGGTTGCGCGGGCTGGCCAGGGTTGGCCGCCAACAAAAACGTGATGGTTTCCGCCCCCTCCCCGTTCCAACTGTCGGGCGGCAGCGTGGTTAGTTGCACCTCCACGCGGGCATGGGGCATCAGCAGGTCTTTCAACGCAGCATGAAGCTGGGTGTGAAGGTTTGGCAAACAGGCCGTACGGGCGTAGGTCAACGCTTGGCAGGCCGCTTCAAACACCCCACGGGCCTTCCGCTCGGCGGCGGCCAAGGCTTCCACCTGCTCGCCTCCCGCCACGGCCATGGCATCTTCCGCCTGCAACCGGGCCAACATATCGGGCAGCTCCGCCACCGTGCAACCATGCTTGCGGGCGCAGGCTTTCAGGGCATGAAGCCTGTCGTCAATCTCCTCCAAACTCATCTCGCCTTCCCCGCCATGGGCCGAGCGGGCAATGTCGTACGCGGCATCCCGCAAGTCGGTCAGGGCACTCTCCACACGGCCCGCCAACCCCGTTAAACCCTCGTTCAACCCCGCCGCACTGTGCAACGCCCGTGAAGCCATGGCCAAGGTGGCCAGCGTGCCCGCATCGTCGTTCAACGCGGCGTCCACCGTGGACAACAGTTGGGCCAGCTGGGCGGCGTTGGCCAGCTGGGCGCGCTGGTGGGCCAGTTTGTCTTCCTCACCAGCGTGGTAGTTTAGCTGCTTCAATTCCTTCAACCACGCCGCCCGAAGCTCCGCATCCTCAAAAGCCTTAGCCGTGGCCGCACGGGACAAAGCCAACTCGTGCTGGGCAGTGTGCCATGCATCATGCGTGCTGGCCACCGCCGTCACCGCTGGGGCATCTCCATGGAACGCATCCACCACTCCCCGCTGGGCGGCAGGCGTGGTGAGCGCCATGGTGCCGTGCTGGCTATGAATATCCACCACACATGCCCCCACCCCCGCCAACGCGCCCACGGGCACGGGCGTGCCGTTCAGCCACGCACGGCTGACAAGTTTTCCGTTATCCGCCTTCAACTGGCGGCGCAACACCCACTCGCCATCCCCTTCAATCCCCTGTTCCTCCAACACCGCTTGCAGGGTTTGGGTGGCAGGGCCCTCAAACGTGGCCACCACCTCGCACACCGCCTCGCCTGCCCGCATCAACCCCGCGTCCGCACGGCCGCCCAAGGCCAAATCCAACGCATCCAGCACCATGCTTTTTCCGGCCCCTGTTTCGCCGGTCAGCACGGTGAAGCCCGCCTTGGGGGCAAGCTCCAACGTATCAATCAGGGCTAAGTTGCGGATGGTAAGGGCGGTAAGCATAATTATGTATAACATACGCCTTGAAAATTGGGAGTCCCCCTCCTATATTGCCTGCATGGATCCCATACACATTCTTGATACCAAAGCCAACGGCGCCCACGCTGGCCAAACGCTTTACGCACATTTTCTTGAGGTTCAAATTCAAGCTGGCCCTTTTACAAATGCTTTTTCGAATCAATCATTTCTCATATCCCCGCCACATAAACGTGGCTCTGCTTTTATGGCAGGTTTAAATGATGAAATCGAACGAATCCGCAAGCAATCGCCAGAATTGGTTGTATCGTTCTCTCCTCTTCAAAACGGAAAAATCGACGTATCGATTTGGGCACCCGCACACGATTTTAGTTTTGGCGGTTAAACGTTCTTAAAATAACGCCTTAACACCCTTATACATCTGGCTGTACCAACTTTTTTCTTTCCCCACAGGGGCTAGGTTTTGGGCGGTGAGCAGGCCGTAGGCTTTGCTGTACCACTCGTTGCTGCCGTAGTTATGCCCCAAAATGGCGGCGGCGCGCTGGGCCTCGTCGGTCAACCCCAAGGCAAGGTAGCTTTCGGTCAGGCGGTACAACGCTTCCGGTGTTTGGCTGCTGGTTTGGTACAGCTTCACCACTTCTTGAAAGCGATTGATGGCGGCCAAATACTGCTTTTGGGCTTGGTAGTAGCGGCCCACCTGCATTTCTTTTCCCGCCAAGTGGTCTTTGCACAGGGTTATTTTCAGCTTGGCATCGCGGGCGTACAGGCTTTCGGGGAAGCGGTTGGCCACCTCCTCAAACGCGGCCAACGCTTCCCGCGTGTAGCCTTGGTCGCGCATCACATCGCGGATGCGGTTGTAGTTGGCCAGCCCTTTTAAGTAGTACACGTAGGCCAAATCTTTGTGGCCAGGGTGGTATTTGATAAAATGGTTGGCGGTCACAATCGCCTCGTCAAAATCCTCGTTTTGCAGCTGGGCGTAGGCGGTCATCATCTCGGCGCGGGTGGCCCAGCCGCTGTAGGGGTATTGGCGGTTCAGCTCGTCGAACGTGTGCACGGCGTCTTTGTGCTTGCCCACCTTCATTTCGGCCATGCCTTTGTTGTACAGCTCGGCTACGGTGCCGGAAAGCTCGCCCTCTGGCTTGCTGGCGCACGCCGAGAACAAAATGCACGATGACAGGAGGATGGGCAGGAGGGTTTTTGTTTTCATGGGGCTACGGTGGCGGAAAGTAGACAGATTGGCAAGAGGTTTGGGAGAGAGAATCACCGAGCGCCCTAGTTTGGGAGATTGCCGCGCTTCGCTCGCAATGACGCCTACTGCGGTTTCTAGGAGTAGAATTTCCAATTATTCCGGCCCGCTTTTTTCACGGCGTACATGGTTTCGTCGGCGGCGGCCATCAGGGCTTCGGGGCTTTCGCCATCGGTGGGGGCCACGGTGATGCCAATGCTTCCGCCGATTTTGACGCGCACGTCGTTCACCCACATAGGCTCGGAGATGGTTTCCAAAATCTTTTTGGCGCGGTCTTCCAGCAGCTTGCGGTCGGTCAGCTCCCACATCACCAGCACAAATTCGTCGCCGCCGATGCGGGCCACAAGGTCGTTTTCCCTCACGCAGGCTTGGAACAGCTCGGCCGTGCGCTTCAGCACCGCATCGCCCATTTCGTGGCCGTAGGTATCGTTGATGGGTTTAAATTTATCCAAATCCACGTAAAACAGGGCCATGCTTTGCTGGCGTTTGAAGGCGTATTCCAGTTTTTGTTGCAGGCCGCGGCGGTTGGCAAGGCCGGTCAGGGCATCGGAGTTGGCTTGCTCCACCGCTTTATCACGGTTGGTCAGGCGGTTGAGGGCGCGGGCCAACTCGCCCAAATCATCGGTGCGGGTGGTATGAACGGGTTGGGGGGGCTCGTTGCGCTCAATACGGCCCACCACGGCCAGCAGGGTTTTCACCAGCGCGGCATCTGGCGCAGCCACCACCAGCAGCACCGCCACCACGCCTGCCAAGCCTACCAGCATGGCCGCCGCAAAGGCCATAAAGCCCGTAACCCCTACCCATGGTAACAACAACCCTGCCGCATGACTGAGGGTAACAACACTAACAAGGGGAACAAGCAAACGGTTGAGCATTTTTTAAGGCTTTCTGATACGGGGGTATGGTAGCAGAGATGGGGCGGGCTGCAAGCAGAAAGGGCACCCAAAGGTGCCCTTTTCAGCAGATAACCTTAAGCCGCCTTACGCTTTTTGGCAGGTGCAGCTTTGGCGGGAGCCTTTTTGGCGGGCTTGGCGGCCACGCGTTTGGCTTTTTTAGGGGCGGCTTTGGGGGCCACGGCCTTTTTGGCGGGGGCCGCTTTGGCAGGGGCCTCGGCGTTGGCTTTGCGCTCGGCGGGGGTGGCTTTGCCACGGAAGGCCAAGCCGATCTTGGTGGCGATTTCCTTCACAAACGCCATAATTTCCACTTGGCTGGGGTTGGCAAAACCGTCCAACACGGTCAGGCCGTTTTCCATGCTGGCGGCAAACATCACGCGGTTGCCGATTTCGGTTTCGGCCACGGGCACATCCATTTGCATCAGTTTTTCACGGATTTCATGGGTAATGTTGGCGCGGGGGATGACGCGGTTCAAAACCACCATGGCGTTGCGGCTTTCGCCGGTAATGGTGTTGATGGTTTCTTTCACGGCCCACAGGTCGGCGGGGCTGGGTTGGATGGGCACCACCACCAGGTCGGCGGCGCGGGTGCTTACCTTAATGTCCATTTCGGCGTGGGGGGGCGTATCGATCACGATCACGTCGTTGGCTTCGCGGGCCATGGAGAGGTCGCGCGTGAGGCGCCAGCCGCTGGTGGCGATGAGGCCAATATCGTCCTTCTTGCGTTGGGCGCGCCAGTGGGCGCAGGTGCCTTGAGGATCGGTATCGAACAACATGGTGCTGTAGCCCATTTCGGCAAAGGCCACGGCCAGATGGGCGGCCAGAGTGGATTTACCCACCCCTCCTTTTTGTTGGGCAACGGTGATGACGTAAGCAGGCATGATAAACTCCTTGGTTGTTCGTTTCGGTTGAAACCAACCTGACGCAAGCCTTACCTACCCCGCAAGGGTAGGTGCCTAAAATGTAGCGTTTCTGCGGCTTAATGGTGGGTGGGGGTGTGGCAGATGGGCCAGAGCAAGTGACTGGTTACTGGATTACGGGTTACTGGATTACGAGTGTTAACGCAATGCGCACACAGCTCGCTTGATTTCTGTTCCACAATATGCCACGGTGCGGGAATGAACCTCACCCCCACCCACCTCGCCCAGCTTCGGTTGGCCCGCACGCGGGGGGTGGGGCCGGTTACCTTTCGGAAAGCCGTACGGCAATTTGGGGGCGTGGAAGGCGCCCTTGCCGCCAGCGCCCGCTGGCTGAAGGCCGACCAGCCCTTGGCCAGCGTGGAGAACGTGCAGCGCGAGGTTGAAGCTTTGAACAAGCTGGGCGGCACCATGGTGCTGTGGGGGTTTGAAGGCTACCCCGCCGCCTTGGCCGAACTCCCCGACCCGCCGCTGGTGTTGAGTGTGTTGGGGGATGCAACTTTGTTACATCGTCGCCAAGTGGCGTTGGTGGGCAACCGCAACGCCAGCGCGGCGGGGCTGGCATGGAGCCGCGACTTGGCCACCGCTTTAGCCCGTGCGGGTATTTGTGTAACCAGTGGTTTGGCCCGCGGGATTGATACCGCCGCCCACGAAGGTGCCTTGGCGGGGAACGGCCCCACCGTGGCCGTGGTAGCCGGCGGCGTGGACAACATTTACCCGCCAGAAAATGGTGTGTTGCGGCAGCGGATGATCGCCGCCGGTGCGGTGGTCAGCGAACAAGCGCTGGGCATGGTGCCCACGGCCAGCCTGTTCCCCCGCCGCAACCGGATTATTGCGGGCCTGAGTGTGGGCATTGCGGTGAGCGAAGCCACCAAAAACTCGGGCAGCCTGATTACCGCCCAATGCGCGTTGGATTACGGGCGCGAAGTGTGGGCCGTGCCGGGCAGCCCCAGCGACCCTCGCGCGGGCGGCCCCAACTGGTTGCTGAAAAACGGTGCCACGTTGGTGGAATGCGTGGCGGATATTTTGCAAGACATTCCCGCCACCCCCGCCCCCTACGTGCCCCGCGCCAAGGCCGTGCAGCCCAGTTTGCTGGAAGAGCGTTTTGCATTGGATGAAACCGAAGATACCCCTTCCCTGCCCGCTAGCCCCCGCCAAACGGTGTATGAGCTGTTGGGCCGCACGCCCATGGCGGGCGATGAGTTGATACGGGCCAGCGGCCTGCCCGATGCGGCGCTAACCATGTTGCTGGTGGAATTGGAGCTGGAAGGCCACGCCGTGCGCGAAGGCGATGGGCGCTGGCGGCGGGGGTGATTATTGGCCGAATAGATTATTTTTTGAAAGAACTTGTTCTTTAAAAGCCCTATATCCGTTGTTAACACGATTGCGGACGGGAGCTGTTTTCTCGGCAATATGTTTCCGTACCGTAGCGGCACGGGGAGCACTTGGAACTTCCAAAGCTTTTGGAGGGGTGGTAGCACGGGCCTCAGCCAGCGGGTTGGGTGTTGCTTCTAATTTAGGCTGGGTAAGGGCTGTGGTGGTTGATGTCCCTTTGGGTGGGTTCATACCCTGAATTACGGAATCGATGGGATGAAGTTCTGTATCAGGCTTATGTTTAGCTGTTTTCACTCCAAGAACCAAGGCACTACCCTTCGCAAGCTGTTCTTCAACACGAGCTTTTTGTTCGGGCGAAAGCTCAACAATCGCTTTGACAGTTTGAGGAGTTGTTACAACAACAGGTTCTGGAACAGGCGTTAAACCTGTCGTCACTTCGCCTTGTGCAATAACACGCAATGTTTCTTTGGCCTGCTTGTCTTCAGGCCACAACGTAGCCGCCAAACCTACGCCAGCTACAATAAGGCCCGCCCCTAACCATTTACGATATTTTTTCATTCCCGTGACATAGGATATGTATACTTATAAGTCAACAGGGCAGTTAACTTTATATTTATCGGGTGCGGGTAATGCTGATATTACCCCACGATGTTTTACCGAGTGTTAGCAACGAGGTTGGTACTTCAAACCCTTGCACCACAACATGCGTGGATTTAGCGGTTTTGCTAGGCTTGGCATCAGGTTGAACGACGCTAATCACAGGTGCTTTGGGCGTTTCTGGAAGAGCTTGCACGGCTTGGATAACCAGAGTGCGCGGCGCCACATACTGCGGGTGTAAAAACGAATCGCTGGCGCGGGCAAGGGTGAGCACGTAGCCAAAAATGTCTTGATTCTCAGGGCTTACAGATTCCAAACTTTGGGCAGCAAGAGATTGCTTTAACTCCGCCACTGTTTCTGCTCCCAACTTTTTGGCCATGATATCTACCACCACAGCCATTTTTTGGGTGCGGGTAAAGGGCGTTCCATCCAGGTTAGTTTGCGCCATAGCGGTTTTGAGAGCTTCACTCGCTGGTTTTGTGGCCCACACTTTGAGTTTTTCATCTTCATCGGGTGTCAAACTGGGAGTTTTGTAGGCTGCCAGCCAGGCATCCGGGCTTTGCATTGGTACCGCTTTCACGGTTTGGGCCATGGGGGTGGCCTTTTGGCGTAGCTCGACCAAGGTACGGCTTATATTTTGTAAACCATCTGAAGTGAGGGTTGACGAAGGTGTGTGGCTGTTGCTCTCTATGGCATATGCCCACGTCCCCAACCATGCGCACGCACTGCCAACCAAAGCCGTGTTCCGTTTCCAAGCTTTCATAGTATCCACCCTTTCGCTATAGGTGGTAAATAGGGCGGTTTATACGGGTGCGCAACCCCAACATCATGTGGTTGTACGTGGTTACGCCCCTAAACCTGCCAAACGGGCCACCACGCTGGCCAGCCCGTTGCGGCGGTTGGGGGAAAGGTTGGCGGACAACCCTAGCTTATCCAGCTGGGCGGGCAGGTTGATGGTGGCCAGTTTATCGCGGGTTTGCCCCTGATACGCCAGCCACACCAGCGCCAGCAGGCCGCGCACCAGCAGGGCATCGGAATCCAACGCCAGCACCAACCGCCCTTCCCCATCCCACCCGTGGGTCATCCACACGCGGCTGGTGCAGCCGCGCACAAGGTTGGCGTCGGTTTTATCCGCTTCGGGGAAAGGTGGAAGTTCGTCGGCCAGTTCCATCATGTAGGCAAAGCGTTGCTCCCAATCCGGCAACAGGGATAGGTTTTCTAGGGCTTCGGCAAAGGTTGTGGCCATGCCCCGTGTATAGCACAGATTTGCCAAAGCGGGATATTTTACCTATATAGGAGGGATGGATGTTTTACAAAACCGCCGTTTCAGGGTGTATGACCCTGGGTGTGTGGAAAACCGCTACGACAGCACGCTTTCGCCCATTTTGGCAGCTGTGGCACATAGTTTGGGTGTGGCTGTGGAAACCGACATTATGGCCAGCGAGCTAGACGCTACCGAAGCATTGGTGGCCAACTACGCCACCCATAACAGCCAAGGTTTGATATTAAGCCACTTGGCCAAAGCACGGACGTATGCAGATGCCCACATGAGTGATGACCTGGAGCAGCATGCGGCGTTCCTAAGGTGGGCCTATGTGGATGCCAACCACCCGTACCTGAACCCTGGCAACGCCCTTTCTCGCTTGAACGGCCCTACGGCCCACGGGCGGCTGGTGTTGGGGGGCATTGCCCCGGCCCATGTTTGGCCAGGATACCACCCCAACCCCCTAACTGAACTGAATGCCTGGGATATTCAACCTAAACCCTGTACCATGGTTCAAGGACTCGACACTTTGATTGCCGTACCCGACCCCAGCATTACCGCATTTTTAGAAGCCTATATGGCCTTGAAAAACCCTATGCCGCGTTACCGTACGTTTACCGTGGCCGAGTGGATAGCCGACATGAAACATACGTACCCCAACCATATTATCCGTGAGCGTGCCTGCACCCGCTTGCTGGAACATGATTTGGCGTATTGCGATACCGTTGTAACCTTGCAAAGCGCTTTGGGTGTTCAGGCCCTTGCACGGGGCAAACGTGTGGTTGGCACCCCAAACCTGTGCCCTTTGGGGAATGCACACATCCACAAAGGTCTTTACGGGTTTTATAACCCTCGTCACCAAGCTAATGCCTTGGCCCAAGTGCTGAGTGTGCAAGCCCCGCTTACCGAACTTTCCCAACCCCACAAAGCCCTTGCCATGCTGATGGAACAAGAAGGCAAAGCCCGCCACATTGCCCTTGGCGGGCAAACCCACAGCGTGTTGCGCAGCGGCGGGCGGGCAGCTTAAACAGCTTCCCTTGTGCACTCTCTACTTCAGCCCCAACATCCCCATCATAGAAGATAGGCTGGCGGGGTTGGCTTCTAAAAAGCTCAGGGCCTTGCTGGTGTTCAAATCGTCCAGCAGTGCGTTCATAAAGCCTTCGGGGGGGGCTTCCGTACCGCCATGCTCGGCCGCTTTACGGCGGAGTTTAGTTAACCGCGTGGCGCAGGCTTCCAGCGCCTGCTCGCTGTAATCCACCGGCTTGCGGTAGTGGGTTTGCAGTAGCCACAGGCGGATAGCCATGGGGTCGTGCTTGGCGAGGGCGTCGGGCATCGACACAAAATTCCCCATACTTTTACCCATCCGACGGCCTTCAACCGTAATGAACGCACGGTGCATCCACACGTTGGCCATGGGCTGACCGTGGGGCAACAGGGCTTCGCTTTGGGCGATTTCACAACTGTGGTGGGGGAACTTCAAATCCTCGCCGCCGCCATGGATATCAAAGGTATCTCCCAAGTGTTTTTTGCTCATGGCCGAGCATTCAATGTGCCAGCCGGGGCGGCCCAGCGCGGCAAAATGTTTGGCACCGTACTCCGCAGGGTTAAACGCCTGTTCCATTTTGGTGGCGCTTTTGGCGTTGGCTTTCCACAGCACAAAGTCGTCGGGGCTTTCTTTTTCGGTATCTTCCGCCACGCGGCTGCCGTGCTGCTGGTCTTCCAGTTTGCGGTTCACCAACGCGCCATAGGCGGGGAATTTGCTCACGCGGTACATCACGTCGCCGCTGGGCGTTGCGTAGGCAAAACCTGTGTCTATCAGCGCATCCACCATGGCCACAATCTCGGGCAGGTGCGTGCTTACCAGCGTGAGTTGGGTGGGCGGTAAGCAGCCAAGCTGGTTCAAGCTATCCTCATAAATGGCGCTGAATTTGGCCGAAAGCTCCACAGGGGTTTGCCCCGTTTCCGCCGCACGGGTAATAATTTTATCGTCAATATCCGTCACGTTACGCACGTAGGTAACATGCCCTTCGCCGTACACGTGACGCAGCACGCGGAACAGCATATCAAACGCCACGGCGGTGGCGGCATTGCCCATGTGGCCGTAATCGTAAGGCGTAATGCCGCAGGCGTACAGGCGCACGTTACGGGCATCGATCGGCGTAAACGGGGCTTTGGCTTTGGTGAGGGTGTTGTACAAGGTCAGAGTCATGAGGTCGGAGTCCTAAGTGATTGTCAGTTAGCAGTTTAGCAAATGGTTTAGGGCGAGGCTAGTTTGATGTGTACGGGGCATTGGCCCTGGATGCCCGCCTGCGCGGGCATGACGCACGAACGTGCGTCAACACGCTTCCTCGGTAGGTTTATCCTCCACCACCACCGCACCAAACACATCACGGGCGGCTTTTAGCCTATCCCGCGTTTGGGCGCGGCCCAGAAGTTCCATGCTTTCGGTGAGAGGCAACCCTTGGGCTTTGCCGCCAATGGCAATAAACAACGGCGCGGTGATGAACTTGGCTTTGTGGCCCAGCGGCGTTTCCATGGCTTTGATGGCTTCCCACAAGGCGGGGGCCGTGAACGTGGGTGTTTTTTCCACCATCTCCAGCACGGCGGAAAGGATGGCGGCGGTTTGTTCCGGCGTGGTTTTCAGGCCTGCAAAATGCTCGGGCGTGAGGCCAAAGCTGTTAACAAACAGGGGCGCCACCCACGTGGGAAGCTCGGAGAACTTACCCGCGCGGCTGCGGGCCAGCAGCAGGGCTTTGGTCAGCTTGTCATCCCGCATCGCCCATGTTTGCACGTGCTTCAAATATTGCTCGTCGGTCAGCTTTTCGCGCATCCAACGGCCGTTGAACCAATCCAGTTTGCCAATATCAAACACAGCACCAGCTTTGCTCACCACGCTGGTATCAAACTTGGCAAAGTAGCCATTTAAATCCATCAGTTCGTCTTCGCCTTCCGCCATGCGCACAAAGGGTTGGCCGAGGAAGTTCAAAATGGCTTCCGGCAAGTACCCTTGCGCTTGAAACCACCGCAGGCTAGTATGGTTTTTCCGCTTGGAAAGCTTGGTGCGGTCGGCATTGCGCCACACGGGGAAATGCACGATTTTGGGCATTTGCCAGCCAAAATATTCGTACAGCTTGATATGCTTGGGCGTGCTGGGGATGTACTCGTCGCCGCGCACCATGTGGGTGATACCCATCAGGTGGTCGTCTACCACCACCGCAAAGTGGTAGGTGGGCAAACCGTCGGCTTTCATCAGCACCTGCATGTCAATATCGCTCCACGGGATGCTCACCTCGCCGTAAATTTCATCGGTAAACGTGCAGATACCTTCGGTGGGCACTTTCATCCGCAGCACGTGGGGCTCACCAGCAGCCTTACGCTTTTCAACCTCTTCCTTGGAAAGCTTCATGCACGCGCCATCGTACATGGGTTTTTGACCCATTTTGCGTTGCAGGGTGCGCATGGTGTCCAACCGTTCCGCCGTGCAAAAGCAGGTGAAGGCGTGGCCTTTGACTTCCAGCTCGGCGGCGTATTTTGCATAAATGGCTTTGCGTTCGGTTTGGCGGTAGGGGCCGTGGGGGCCGCCTGCGGCGGGCGATTCGTCGAACTTAAAACCCAGCCAGGCCATGCATTCGTAAATGCTGTGCTCGCTGGCTTCGGTGCTGCGGAGTTGGTCGGTGTCTTCAATCCGCATAATCAGCTTACCGCCGCCCCCTTGGTGGATGAGGGCCATGTTGATCATGGTGGCATAGGCCAACCCGATGTGGGGTTCACCGGTGGGAGATGGGGCGATGCGGACGCGGGCTTCGGGTTTCATAATGTGTTGTATCCTCTTTCAACGCTTTTGGCTAGGCTGCCTTGGCTTTTCCCAACCGCCCCACATTGCCGTGGCATTGCTTGAAGCGCGCGCCACTGCCACACGGGCACGGGTTGTTGCGGGGGATGCGCGTATCCAGCGGGTTGAGGGCCTCCCAGCTACTTACGCCCAAGTTTTCCGGGCTTAGGCTTGGCAGCCCCGCGGGAGGGGCTTGAGGCTTTGGGCGGGGGGGGATGACCTCGTCCAATTCCGTTACGGGCTCGCCTTGCTCATTCGGGTGGGTGAGTTTCAAGTTTTGAGGTGGTTGGGGCGCCATCTGCCCTTCTTCCACCAGTTTCACGCGGGCCAGCAGGCCCACGGTATCGCGCTTTACGTTGGCCAGCAATTCTTCAAACAACACGTAGCTTTCGCGGGCAAATTCGTTGATGGGGTCTTTTTGGGCGTAGCCGCGCAGGTTGATGCCGCGCCGCAAGTAATCCAGCACCTGCAAGTGCTGGCGCCATTTTCCGTCCAGCACTTGCAGCAGCACGCTGCGCTGAATGGCTGCCATGGCCTCGGGCCGGAACTCGGTTTTTTTGGCAGCCCATGCGGCATCCACCATGGCGGTGGCTTTGGTGATGATATCCCCCGCATCATCCGCCCCCACGTACCATTGCTCCACGGGCGCCTCAATGTTGAACCATTTGGCTAACCCTTCCCGCAGCACGGCGGGCTGCCATTGCTCGGGCAAGGTGCCTACGGGCATGGCCTGTTCCAACAGTTCGGCCAGCAAATCATGCCGATACGCTTCCACGCTGTCGGTAATATCGTCGGCCTTCAAAATTTGCGTGCGCTGGTCGTATATCACTTTGCGTTGTTCGTTCAACACATCGTCAAATTTCAGCACGTGTTTGCGCACGTCAAAGTGAAGGCCTTCAATTTTCCGCTGGGCGGTCTCGATGCTTTTGGCAATCCACGGGTGCTGAATGGCCTCGTCGTCGGGCATGTTCAATCGCGCCATCAGGGCATCCAAACTGGGGGCAAAGCGTTTGATCAAGTCATCCTGCAAGCTGAGGTAAAACACGCTGCTGCCCACGTCGCCTTGGCGGCCACTGCGGCCCCGCAATTGGTTGTCAATCCGGCGGGATTCGTGGCGTTCGGTTCCAATCACCCGCAAGCCACCAGCATCCATCACGGCGGCATGTTCCTCCGCATGTTGGGCTTTTAGGCGGGTGCGTTCGGCCTCGTCAATCACATCCCGCAACATCAGTTCTAAGTTACCGCCTAGCTTAATATCCGTCCCTCGCCCCGCCATGTTGGTGGCAATGGTGACGGCGCCCAAACGCCCTGCTTGGGCGATAATCTCGGCCTCTTGCTCGTGGAAGCGGGCGTTGAGAACTTGGTGGGGCACACCTTGCTCTTTCAAAAAATTCGAAACCTCTTCGCTGCGCTCAATGCTGGCCGTACCCACCAGCACGGACTGGCCACGGGTGTGGCAATCGGCAATGTCTTTAATCAGCGCCTTCATTTTGCCTTCTTTGGTACGGTAAATAATATCCGCCTCATCCAACCGCTTCACGGTGATGTTGGTGGGCATGGCAATCACACTCAGGCCGTAAATGCTTTCAAACTCTTCTTCTTCCGTCAGGGCCGTACCGGTCATACCGCCCAGCTTGGGGTACAGGCGGAAATAATTTTGAAACGTGATGCTGGCCATGGTTTGGTTTTCTTGTTGGATGGCCACGCTTTCTTTCGCTTCAATGGCTTGGTGCAGCCCATCGCTCAAGCGGCGGCCAGGCATCATACGGCCCGTAAATTCGTCAATCAGCACCACTTGGCCGTCTTTCAAAATATATTCCACATCCCGCCGGAACAGCACATGGGCCCGCAACGCTTGGTTCACGTGGTGCACCAGCTGCACGTTGTGGGGGTCGTACAAGTTACCGTCGTCGGCCATCAAGCCCTTTGCTTTTAAAAAGGCCTCGGCTTTGTCGGTGCCTTCTTCGGTAAGGTGCGCGGTGCGCTGCTTTTCGTCAATCTCGTAATCGGCACCGGCCACCAGTGTTGGGGCAATGGCATTCACCGTGAGGTATAGCTCGGTTTTATCGTCGGCGGGGCCGCTGATGATGAGCGGGGTGCGCGATTCATCAATCAAAATGCTATCCACCTCGTCCACAATGGCAAAGTTCAGGGGGCGTTGTACTTGCATGGCGGGGCTTAGGGCCATGTTATCCCGCAAGTAATCAAACCCTAGTTCGTTGTTGGTGGCGTAGGTAATATCTGCCGCGTAGGCCGCCTTGCGCTCGGTAGGGTTTTGGCCGTGCACAATAAAACTGGTGGTTAACCCCAATTTGGCAAACACTTGGGCCATCCACTGGCTGTCGCGGCGGGCCAAGTAATCATTCACGGTTACCACGTGCACGCCTTTGCCTGTCAGGGCGTTTAGGTAGGCGGGCAAGGTGGCAACTAAGGTTTTCCCCTCACCGGTTTTCATCTCGGTAATGCGGTTGTTGTGCAGCACCACACCCCCCAGCAATTGCACATCAAACATGCGCAAGCCCAAGGCCCGCTTGGCGGCTTCCCGCACGGCGGCAAAGGCGGGCACCAGCAGGTCATCCAAGGGCATTCCTTTAGCCAATTGAGCCTTAAATTCCAGCGTTTTGGCAGCTAATTGCTCGTCGGTCAGCTTGGCCAACGCCTCTTCTTGCGCGTTAATGGCGCCCACGTAGTGTTGGATGCTTTTCACATACCGACTGGAGCTATCGCCAAACCAGTTGGCCCATGCTTTTTTCATGCCTGCTAACACCATATCGGTACTCCCCCATTTCAGGCGGAATGTAGCGGGTTTAAGGCCATTTTGAAAGGCAAAACGGGCACAAATGCTGGTTTGTTAGGCAAGGGTAAGGGTGGCCGCTTCTGTATGAAGGAGCTTTTCAGCCAAATCCACAACATTTTCCGTTTTAAACACGGGATACCATGGATTTAAGGTTGCAATACCTGCATGATTCTCACTTCCCACCCAATGACGTTCTGACACCTCGTTTTTTCCAAAATTATCGGCATAAACATACATAAATTTCTTAGGGTTCTCTCCCTTTGAAACAATAAACCCACCCGACATAGAAAAGTTACTTGCCTTGGCAGGGTTGCTACGCGTCAAGCTGTAGGTGTTAAAGCCAGCCTCACTCAATGCCGTGGCTGTTTTTACCATAAGGTCAAAATCAACTGTTTGTTCGTAATGCGAGGCCATGACGTTTTATCTCCTGTTAGCCATCTATATATGTATACCATACTTGTATGTCAAGTACGTTTATCGGGTTGCCGTTTTCCCGCCCCGCATCCCTGCCATTAGCTCTTTGCCTTTGCCGTTGCGGGCCATTTGCATCACATCCAAGCGGGTGTCCTTAATGAACGGGTAGGGGTTTAGGGCCTGGCCGTCTTTCCGGATTTCAAAATGCAGGTGGCTGCCCGTGCTGCGGCCGGTGTTGCCCATCAGGGCAATCAGGTCGCCCGGTTGCACGCGCTGGCCTTCCACTGCAAACCGTTTGGAAAGGTGGGCGTAACGACTGCTGAAGCCGCCAGTGTGCTTCACTTCAATCAGGTTCCCGTAGCCAAAACGCCAGCCTGCAAACACCACCACGCCTTCGCCGGCCGAAACCACAGGAGTACCCACGCTGTCGGCAATATCAAACCCGCTGTGCATGGCACGGCCGCCGCGCACGGGGTCGATCCGCCAGCCAAAGGTAGAGCTCATGCGGCTGGTATCCGCCATAACAGGCCAGAAGTACGGCAATCCATCGTTGGTAGGGCCAAGGGCTTTGCGGATGGACATAGCAAGACTGGTTTCCAGCGCCAGTTCGGCATAATCCGCCTTGGTTTGAACCAGACCCAGCTGGGCCTTCATATCCTCAATATCCAACTCCCCCAGGGTGCTGTCTGCCAGCGGGCCCCCTTTTCCTGCGGCGTCGTCTTCCGAGGCCGTGATAAGGGTACCTTCCGCTTCCAGCTTGCTGCCCAGGGCGTCAAATCTATCTAGCCGCAACTGCAAGGTGCCAAGCTCTTGGGCTATCACCTTCATTTGCTCGCGCTCGGCGTCGCGCTGGCGCTTCAAATCGTCAATCAGGGCCAAATAATGCTTGGCCTGTTCATCACCCGTAATGGCGGCGGCAAAGCGGGCACGGCCCACATCCCCCGCCAAAGCCAAAGCCAACCAACCCGAAACCATGAAAATGACAGCCACAAGGGCGTAAGCGCTACGGAAACGAAGAGTGCGCACCGAACCCGTGTCGGTCAAAGCAACCGAGACAAACGTACGGTGGGCCAACAAATCGCGGATAGATTGCATCATGATGCGCTCCTACACCAAGCCTAGGCCTGTGGTGGAACCATGGTCAAGCTCAAGGCTTACCAAAGGGGCAAAGCTGCGATGGGATTCATCACCTTTGCGGAAGAGGGGCTTGCAAATGGGCCACATGTTAGGCAGGTTATGGCCATGGGCGGCGGGATTGTCAACCCCTCACCATTTATCAAATAAAACAAAAGGATGTAAACCATGCTGTGTGCACGCTCGTTCCTCATGATGGCTGCTTTGGCCACCGCCCTCACCCTTTCCGCCTGCGGCGATGCCGATAAAAAAGGTGAAACCTTAGCCACCGTGAATGGCGACAAGCTGGTTTCAGGCGAAGTGGATAAACAAATGGCCAACCTGCCCGCCCAACTGGTGCAAGGCCGCGAAGCCGACATCAAACGCCAATTGCTGGACCGTTTGGTGGAGCAAAAACTGATCGAGCAAGAAATCAAGCGTACGAACGTGGAATCCGAGCAGGCCTTTAAAGACCAGCTGGAAAACGCCCGCAAGCAAATTGCCGCCAACATGGTAGTGCAAAAAAAGGTGAACGAGGTGTTAACCCCCGCCGTGCTGCAACAGGCTTACGATGCCACCAAAGCCCAGCGCGCCTTCCCCGCCGTGAAAGCTCGCCACATTCTGGTAGCCACCGAGGCCGAGGCCAATAACCTGATTACCGTGGCCACCCCCGCCACGTTTGAGCAGCTGGCCCGTGAAAAAAGCATTGGCCCCAGCAAGGATAACGGTGGTGAGTTAGGTTGGTTCCGCCGCGAAGCCATGGTGCCCGAGTTTGCGGCCGTGGCGTTTAGCACCCCTGTGGGCAGCATTGCCCGCACGCCTGTTAAAACCCAATTCGGCTGGCACGTGGTGATGGTGGAAGAGAAGAACGACAAATACGTTCCCCCCTTGGAACAAGTGGCCGAGCAAATCAAGCAAGAGCTGAGCCAGCAAGTCATCCAAGGCTACTTGGCCGATCTCCGTAAAAACGCCAAAATCGACTACGCCGAAGGCATGGCCCCCGTGGCCCCCGCCGCTGGACCTGCGCCTACCGCCCAGTAAGGTTACGGCCTCATAAACCCCGCTGCGGCGGGGTTTGGTGTTTCTAGGGGGTTAATCAAACCGCTTCAACCCCCACAGCACGGCCGCGGCTACAACCAAGGCGTCTAGGCTTGAAATCCCCGAAAGGGTGAACAGCCCTGCCCCCATGTTGGCAGGTGCCGTGGTGGCAAGGCCCACGGCCAGACCAGCCAACCACGCCGCCAAAGGGTTGGGGCGCATGGTAGGAATCTCTTTTTTTACATCGTAGCGGGTGGGGTTTAACCAATAATCGGCCACATAGGCCCCCGCCATGGGGGCAAACACGTTACCGATAAAAATCAGCCACGTGATGAAATGCTCAAAAATACCCAGCAAGGACGCCACCGTCCCAACAGCCCCTACCAACACGGTTAGCTTCCAGCGCGGCACAGAAGGTAAGAAGAGGTTAGCAGCCAAGGCACCTCCATAAGCATTCACATCGTTGGTTGTCCATGTGGCCAAAAACAACACGACAATGGCCAAGCTCCCAAAACCAAGATTCAGCATAATCTGCATAAAATCACCATTGTTGGCTGCCAAGCTTACCAATCCCGTCACAATCAGCAAAAATGGGTAAAATACCGCAAGACCACCTAATGTGGCTATGGCCATACCCCCCGATGTCCTCATCAAACGGGTGTAATCCGGTGCGCTGGCCGCATAACTAAAGGCAGCACCGCTGATGATGGCCACCAATGTTAGCAACCCCGCCCCCTCTTGCGATACATGGCCTGTAACCCCCACCAACTGTCCGCTTTGCCAAAACTGGTACAAGGGTAACAAAATTAAAATCAGCAGCAAAGGCGAGGCTATGTAACTGAGTTTTCCGACTCCACGAAAACCAATCACCGCCGTGCTGGACATAACCGCGCCCGCTACCAGCGTAACCAAGGCCAAACTTGGCGTGTACCCCCACACTTGTTGGGAAAGGCTTACAAAACTGCTGCTAAACACCGTGGTTTGAATGCCAAACCACCCAATCGACGATAACGCCAGCGCAATATTCACCAGCACATATCCACGGCTCCCAAAGGCCATTTTTGCCAACATGCTGCTGCTTAATCCTGTGCGCACGCCCACATGCCCCGTTAATATCGAAACCGCCGCCACCAGCACCCCACCCAGAAGAGTACCCCATATAAACGTGGAGTAATCGTACTGCTGGGCCATTTGGGCCCCCGTTACAAACACGGGTACACAGATAATGCACCCTACCAAAATCCCCAATAAAAACCCCATCCCTTGTTTGGATGCTGGGGCCACTGGTTTCAACGGCGTATCTTCCGCCAACACCTGCATCAGGTCGCTCATCGCACATCTCCTTTATGTGCCAATACTCTACACCGTTTTGCCTAACAAAAAACCGCCTTGCGGCGGCTTTTTATTAGGCAGTGTGACTTACTCGGCCTTTACCTCAACCTCAGCCTTAGCTTTTTTGGCTTTGGCTGCGGGTTTGGAAGAAGGTGCGGCGCCAACTTTTTTGGTCAGCTCAATCATCGCCATGGGAGCGTCGTCGCCTTTGCGGAAGCCCATTTTCATCACGCGGGTGTAACCGCCGGGAACATCTTTGAACAGGGGGGCCACAGTTTCAAACAACGCCTTCAACGTGATGGGGTTGGTGATGGTGGAGGATACAATACGACGGTTGTGCAAGGTATCCGTACGGGCACGGGTGATGAGGGGGGCTACCACGCGCACAAGGTCTTTCGCCTTGGCCAAGGTGGTTTTAATTTGGCCGTGCTCAATCAGCTGCATGGCCAAGCCGCGCAACAATGCTTTGCGGGCGGTGGTGTCGCGGCCAAACTGGCGTCCTGCAAGTCCGTGTCTCATAACTTTAGTACTCCTTCATTTCAAGCTGTTAGGCGGTAGGTAGAACTATTGAACCACTTTGTCAAGGCGGCGGGCAAGTTCTTCGATGTTTTCAGGGGGCCAGTTTTCAAGGCGCATGCCGAGACCAAGACCCATTTGACCCAGCAAATCGCGGATTTCGTTGAGCGATTTCCGGCCGAAGTTGGGGGTTTTGAGCATTTCGCCTTCGGTTTTTTGCACCAAGTCGCCGATGTAAACGATGTTTTCGTTTTTCAGGCAGTTGGCGGAACGGACGGACAATTCCAACTCGTCCACTTTCATCAACAGGTGGGGGTTGATGTCGATCATCACTTCGCGACCGGCGGGTTCTTCCGCAATGTCTTCAAAGTTGATGAACACCGAGAGTTGGTCTTGCAAAATGCGGGCGGCGTAGGCCACGGCATCTTCAGGAGCCACGGCACCGTTGGTTTCCACATCCATGGTCAGCTTGTCGTAGTCGGTCACTTGGCCCACACGGGCGTCGGATACCTTGAAGCTCACACGGCGCACAGGGCTGTAAATGGCGTCAATCAGGATGCTGCCGGGTTGGCGTTCGTCGGCTCCACGGTCGGCGGCGGGGCTGTAGCCTTTGCCCGTGCCAATCACCAAGTCCATGTTCAGCGTCGCACCTTCGTTCAGCGTGACGATATGGTGGGTTGGATCAATCATTTCAATGTCATGGCCACCATCCACATCGGCCGCCGTAACAACGCAAGGGCCTTTCTTTTTAATGCTGACCAGCTTGTCTTCACCGGCATGGCTGCGTACGGCCATGGCTTTGAGGTTCAAGATAATATCGGTCACATCTTCCTGGGCACCCGCCAAGGTTGAAAACTCGTGTTGCACGCCTTCAATACGGATTTGCTTCACGGCAGAACCTTGCAGGCTGGAGAGCAGCACGCGGCGCAGAGCGTTACCCAGAGTATGGCCAAAACCGCGTTCCAGAGGCTCCACATCAAAGGTAGCGGCTTTGCCTGCTGCGGTGCCGGATTTCAGGTTCAGTTTGCTAGGCTTAATCAGTTCTTTCCAGTTGGCTTGTTTTTGCATGGGGTGGGCCTCCGTTGTTCCGCTGGTGGTGCCAGCGTTGGTGGTTAAAGGTATATAACTGGTTGAGTACGCGGCAACATAAGGGCAAAAGCCGAAGCCCCTGCCCTACCTGTTAAACGCGGCGGCGCTTGGGCAAACGGCAGCCGTTGTGGGGGATACCGGTGACGTCGCGGATCGCAATAATATCAAAACCCAAGCCTTGCAACGCACGTAGGGCGCTTTCGCGGCCTGCACCTGCGCCTTTTAACAAGATGTCGGTCAGAGTGCGTACGCCGTGCTCGCGGGCATTGCGGCCTGCGGCTTCGGCAGCCAGCTGGGCGGCAAAGGGCGTGCCTTTACGGCTGCCTTTGAAGCCTTGTTGGCCCGCGCTGCTCCAGGCAACGGCGTTGCCTTGGGCATCGGTGATGGTCACAATGGTGTTGTTGAAGGTGCTGTTGATGTGGCACACGGCGCTGGGCACGTTTTTACGGGCTTTGCGCTTGGCGGAAACATCGGCGGTTTTAGCTGCTGGTTTAGCCATGATGTTCTAATCCTTAAGCTTTTTTAATGGGGCCAGCACCGGCGCCCTTGCGGGGGCCTTTGCGGGTACGGGCGTTGGTGCGGGTGCGTTGGCCGCGCACAGGCAAGCTGCGGCGGTGACGTTGGCCACGGTAGCAGCCCAAGTCTTGCAAGCGCTTGATGTTGAGGGACACTTGACGGCGCAAATCCCCTTCCACAGTGGCGTTGGCATCAATCACGTCGCGGATACGGGCCACTTCGTCGTCGCTCAACGAATTCACGCGCTTGTTGCTGTCCACTTTGGCCTTGGCCAAAACATCCATACTGATTTTAGGGCCGACACCGTAAATATAGGTGAGAGCCACCCATACTTTCTTTTCTGTCGGAATATTAACACCCGCGATACGAGCCATGCGAGCTACACTCCTTTTAAATTGATCTTTAGCCCTGAGTTACGCTGAAACGACGCGCTTTCCCGTTGGTCATTTTGTCGCGCATCACAACGCGGATGCGGCCCAAAAACTTGCCGGCCTTATTGCGGCGGCGCGAAACTACCTGCAACTTGCGGTCGCGGGTTTTCTCGGCTTTGATGGATGAGGTGTACTTCATCGTTCAACCCTTTGTTTTACTTACATTACAACCCATAAAAGGTCCTAACCCACCCCCGAACACGAAGGCGGCAGTTGGGGCCGTTTAGCAGGTTTACACATGGTTTGCAAGGGGGTTGGGGAAGAAAGTTAAGGGGTGGTAGAAGATTAGGCAGTTAAACTATCGGTTTTATTTGTGTGACTGAGATGATTTACGGGATTTCAGGCTACGACGTGCCTCCTCTACCTCATCCCGTATTTCTTGGTCTCTCTCTGCCATCCATGCGTTATAATCGCCCTCGTCGGGATGGTAATACTGACTCGCCGCCCTTAAGGCGGAGGAGACATACCCTGGTAACAAACGAGCAGCTTGAAGGACAGGATCTTGCTTCAATGACTCAGATATCGCAGCTACGCGCACGGCGACATCCCGATGAACAAGTTTCCCCATAGATTAACGCCGACGGCGTTGGGGTGGCGGGCCGGAAGGCGCAACAGGCGCCCCACTGGCCGTGGTGGTTCCGCCGGCGCTGGTGGGGCCGCCCACGCGTTGGCGGAAGGTGATACGGCCCTTGGAGAGGTCGTACGGCGTCATTTCCACCTTCACGGTATCACCTTGCAAAATACGGATGTTGTTTTGGCGCATTTTACCCGAAATATGGGCCAAAATTACAGGGCCGGGCTTGCCGTCCTTCCCTTCAATCTGCACCTTGAACAGGGTGTTGGGGAGGGTATCCACCACCACGCCGTCAAACTCAATCACGTCATCTTTGGCCATATGTATTTCCTTTTATGGATGCGGTTTAACAGGGTTGGGCACGGGATGCAAGGGGGTTCAACAGCGACAAAGCTCTCGCATGAGATGGCCACGCTTCTACTACGCCGTACAGTAGCGGCTTCGTAGGACAAGTTACGCTCGCCATGACGATATCTTCGTTAGGCCGCCTTGCGGGTATCAATCGCCTTTAAAATGTCGACATATACCTTATCAATGGCTTGCAAGCCGTCAATCCGCTTCAGGCGACCGTCGGCGGCAAAGTGGTCCAGCACGGGTTGGGTGTTTTTGGTATAAATCTCAAAGCGGTGACGCACCACATCGGGTTTGTCGTCGTCACGGTGAATCAGACTTTCACCCGTATCGTCGCATTTTCCAGCTACTTTGGGGGGGGCGTACTCCTCGTGGTACGTGCGCTTGCTGGTGGGGGCGTACAGACGACCTTGAAGGCGTTCCACCAAGGCATCTTCGTCCACCACCAGTTGAATCACATGGTCCAGCTTGTACTTGTGGCCCGCCAGCCAGCTATCCAGCACCCTCACTTGGGCCACCGTGCGGGGGTAACCATCCAAAATCAGGCCGTTTTTGCAATCGGGCTGCTCCATACGCTCGGCCACCAGTTGGTTTACCACGTCGTCGCCCACCAAATCACCCGCTTCCATGGTGGCTTTGATTTTTAAGCCCAGCGGGGTTTTGCCCGCAATGGCGGCACGGAACATATCCCCTGTGGAAAACGCGGGAATATTAAAATGCTGGGCCAGTTTGGCGGCTTGAGTCCCCTTACCCACACCTGGTGGGCCGAACATGACTATAATCACTACTTACGCCCTCCCACCAGAAGGCCACCTTTGCCGTTTCCACCGGCTTTTTTCAAAAGGCTTTCGTACTTTTGGGCAATCAGGGCGCTTTGGATGCGGCTGACCGTATCAATCGTCACGCTCACGATAATCAAAATGCTGGTACCGCCAATGTACACGGGGATGAGATTATCACGGTGCAGAAGGTCGGGCACCGCGCAAATGAAGGCCAGATACACGGCACCCAGCATAGTCAGGCGGGTTACCACGCTGTCCAAAAAGGCCGCCGTGCTGGCACCAGGGCGGATACCAGGGATGAACGCACCGGATTTTTTTAGGTTATCCGCCGTATCCGTAGCGTTGAAAGTGACGGTAGCCACATAGAAGAAGCTAAAGAAGATAATCAGCGTAACAAACGCCACCAAGTACAGAAGTTTGCCCGGCGTAAACCACGCCCCAATGAACTGGGCCCACGCGGCTTCCGGCGCGTAGCTGGCGGCTGTTACGGGGGCCATCAGCAAGGCGCTGGCAAAAATGGGGGGGATCACGCCCGCAAGGTTCAGCTTGAGGGGCAAAAAGTTTTGGGCCTGTTCCACCTGCCCAAACGGCCCAGCCCTGCGGTTGGGGTATTGGATGGAAATGCGCCGCACAGCTGTTTCCATAAACACGATAAACAGCACCGCCGCCGCAGCCCCCACAACAAAGGCCAGCACGGCAAACCCGCTCACCGAACCCGTACGGGCCAGCTCAAACAAGCGGAACAGGCTACCGGGCATCTCGGCAACTATCCCCGCAAAAATGAGGAGGGAAATACCGTTCCCGATACCCCGTTGGTTGATTTGCTCGCCCAACCACATGAGGAACAGCGTACCCGTGGTGATGGTGAGCGCCGTTTGCAGGCGGAAGGCAAGACCGCCTTCGGGCACCAAACGCAGCAGTTCACCGCCCGCTTGGGCGGTGGCGTTTTCAATCCCGCTGGCCAAACCAAACCCTTGCACAAAGGCCAACACCACCGTGAGATAACGGGTGTATTGGGCCAGTTTGCGGCGACCGATTTCGCCCTCTTGCTTTAACTCTTTCAAACTGGGCGTAGCGGTGGAGAGCAACTGCACGATAATGCTGGCCGTAATGTACGGCATGATGTTGAGGGCAAACAGGGCCATACGGGATAGCGCACCACCCGAAAACATGTTGAACATGCCCAGCAGGCCGCCTTGCAGGTTGCCTTGGTAAGCAGAAAGGGCCACGGCATCCACCCCTGGCAGCGGGATGTGCGTGCCCAAGCGGTAAATAATAAACGCAAACAGCACAAACATAATACGTTGTTGAAGACCTTTGGCCTTGCGGGCCAGTTCGGCGATTTCGGCTTGGGAGCCAAGGTTGACGTTGCTCATGATGCTTTTGTACCCTTTTTGGCGCGAAAATTCCAGTAAAAATGCAAAGGCCCCGACGGTGCGGGGCCTAAAGTGTAAGCTTATTTTTTAGCTTTCAGCTTCACACCCGATTCGTAGACTTTCTTTTCTACGAGAGTCACGGAGCCTCCAGCGGCTTCAATAGCCTTTTGGGCGCCAGCACTGACGGCGGCGGCAGTGATGGTGAGTTTGGCCTTCAGTTCGCCCGTGCCCAGCACTTTCAAGCCATCGTAAGGCTTTTTGGTAAGGCCGGTGGCGATAATGGCTTCAATGGTTACGGGTTTTTTAGCGTCCAAACGGCCATCATCCACCATGGCTTGCAGGGTGCCGATGTTCACGATGGTGTAAACAGTTTCAAAGTTTTTGTTGTTGAAACCGCGCATGGGCAAACGGCGGTACAGGGGGTTTTGACCACCTTCAAAACCAGCACGCACGTTGCCGGATTTACGGGCTTTTTGCCCTTTCACACCGCGACCGGCCTGTTTACCTTTGCCAGAACCGCCACCGCGGCCCACGCGCATCAGCCGTTTGGCCGCGCCTTCGTTGTCGGAAATTTGGTTCAGCTTCAGCGTGGTTGCTTCAGCGGTTTTTTTAGCATTCATGACTCGGTTCTCCCTTGCGCCATTGTTATCCCCTTGCGGGTGGTTCAGAGGGGCTTATAGGGGGAAAAACATAGGATTGCAAGGGTTTTGTACTGGCTATTTTCACCTCTTCTTTTATTTCATATTTACCTATCTCAACGTTACATCTCTGTTCGTGACGTCTTTTTATTACGGTTCCAGTAAAAATCTATGGAATTTTTCATTCTTTCAGAATCTTCAGGGGAGGCCAATTCCAAACATACGTTTTCCACCCCAAACACCTCATCAATACTTGGTTTTGATGGAAGAAGAGATGTATCAATAGATGTAAAACCGCAAACATCTTGATCTGGATGGATGCAACATGTAGATCCTTCGGCCAATCTTATACCGTTGATACGCAGAGCCTTCTGAAAACCAGACTGTTCATCTTTTGGCATTTTTTATCCTTTCCTATAATATACTTTTTTTGAGGATATCAGATCTATCCCATATAGAAAGCCCCCAGATAGGAGCTTTCTATTCATTCACAGTCTGATTAGTCCGCCTTCGGCGTTTCGGTAATGGCAGCTTTCATGCTGTCATTTTTGCTTACCGTCACCACTTTGGGGGCGGCAGGTTTGCGGTCTTCACGGGGTTTGCGGTCGCCATCGCGGCCACGGCCACCGTCACGTCCACCTTTGCCTTTGCTCTTGGCAGCGGCTTGGGCGGCTTTGCGGGCTTCTTTGGCCTTCAGGGCAGCTTCGTTCACTTCCTTCTGGTCGGTTTCGCCGCGTTTGGCTTCGGCGGCGTGCAACGTTAAGGCCGTAATCTGAAGGCCACGCTTGGCGGCAATACCGCGGGGCGTTTCCATCTTTTTAAAGGCCTCAAACGTGGCTTGCACCATGTTGTAAGGGTTGGTGCTGCCCAAAGCCTTGGCGATGATATCTTTCATCCCCATCGCCTCAAATACGGCACGCATTGGGCCGCCTGCCACAATCCCCGTACCGGGCACGGCGGGCTTCAAAATCACGCGGGTGGCACCAAAGTTTGCGCGCACTTCGTGGTGAATGGTACGGCCTTGGCGCATGGGCACGCGCACCATGGCGCGTTTGGCTTCGTCGGTCGCTTTGCGCACGGCATCGGGCACTTCGCGGGCCTTGCCTTTACCAAAGCCAACGCGGCCGGCTTCGTCGCCAATCACCACCAGGGCACCAAACGACATGCGGCGGCCACCTTTCACGGTTTTGGCAACGCGGCGTACGCCGATCAGTTTATCCACCATACCGCCGTTGTCACGGTCGTTTCCACCTTGACGGTTGTCGCGGTTGCCACCTTCGCGGCGGGAGTTGTTTTGCTGTTCGCTCATCTCAATCTCTTTCGTTGCGCTTAAAATTTCAGGCCTGCGGCGCGGGCGGCATCGGCCAGCACTTTCAAACGGCCGGTGAAGCGGTAGCTCCCACGGTCAAACATCACGTCGGAAATACCGGCTTTTTTGGCGCGTTCGCCAATGGTTTTGCCAATCACTTCGGCGGCCTTCATGCTACGGCCGTTGCCTGCCAGTTCCTTGCGGAGGGTTTTTTCCAGCGTGGTAGCCGAGACAACCGTTTTGCCTTGGGTATCGTCGATAATCTGCACGGCAATGTTCATGTTGCTGCGGTAAATGCTCATGCGCAGTTTGCCGGGGCTGTTGCGCTTCAGTTTGAAGCGTGTGCGGCGCGCGCGGCGCTGAGCACTAGATTCGTGGGCCATAGGGGCGTTCCTTTCTTGGTTGCGGCCCTCCTTCGCCAAAGCTTGAGAGGACTGACGTTGCCACGGTTTGGGACTCATCTCACCGACCCGTGGTGGGTGGCTTATGGCTTATTTAAAAGGGGTTTGCAAGGGGTTATCTGGAAAAGTTACTCAGATAAAGGCTCAATCATATCCAACGACTCAACGTGAAATGGCTTCATCCAGTTTGAACCAACATGTTGAAAATCGAAATAACCTCGAGTATCTTTGCCATATTTATCTTTCAAAGCAGCGGGTTGAACTAATATTTGCAAAGGATTACCTTCTACTTTGACAACATGTAGAGGGATATCTGATAAGAAATAGAATTTCGTGGCAAAATCGTTCAAATACAAAGCTGTTGTAGAACTTAATGTTGTTCGAGTTTTTAATGCAAATATAGGTAATCCATCTAGATACGGGTTCGTGAGACCTTTTGTCGCATTACAAATGGCTTGTTTCATTCCGTCCATTTCTTGGCGCAACGACTCATCCATCGGCTTTATCTCCTTATTACTTATTTCATATCATAAATACATAATATATAAAAACAATAAACTCGACAACAAAAAAGGCCTTTCGGCCTTTTCGTTATTTCTTCTTCCCTTCCTTCATAATAATACGCTCGGCAAGGTACTTCACACCCTTCCCTTTGAAGGGTTCGGGGCTGCGCTTGCTGCGTACCAGGGCGGCAAACTCACCCACGGCTTGTTTGTCCATGCCGCTGATGACGATGTCGGTTTGCTCTTTGCTTACTTCCACCTTAATCCCTTGGGGGATGTCGATGTTCACGGGGTGGCTGTAGCCCAATGCGATGTTCAGCTTGGTGCCTTGCAGGTTGGCGCGGTAACCCACACCCACCAGCTTCAGGGGGACGGTGTAACCTTGAGTGACACCATCCACCATGTTGCGCACCAAGGCGCGGGCGGTGCCCCAGGCAGGGCTCAGGGCGGGAGATTTACGGTCGGCCGTAAACACCACCTCTTTGCCTTCCACCTTGGCGCTAATTTCGGGCGGCAGCACTTGGCTGAGGTTGCCCTTGGGGCCGGTCACCTTCACGGTGCGGCCTTCCACAGCAACGGTCACGCCGCTGGGGATTTCAACTGGTTTTTTGCCTACGCGGGACATAAATATTGTCCTCCTATCTTAATTCTTTAACAGTTCCAGGGTCATTAGGATAGTTCACGATTGCGCCTTTATCAGACTCAAAAATAACTTCCGATGTACCGCCGTCTACACTCAATATTGTTGCGCCTGCGGCTTGGAGCGTCAGAACAAGTTTCTGAATCCCCTCACGTTTCATGTGCTCATATGGAGTGTGGGCGCTGTAACGTTGCATGTTAGCTCACCAAGCCAATCACTTCACCACCCACATTCAGTTCGCGGGCTTTGGTGTCGCTCATGACGCCTTTGCTGGTTGATACGATGGTGATGCCGAGGCCGTTTTTCACCAGGGGGATTTCAGCTTTGCTGGAATACACGCGGCGACCGGGCTTAGAAACACGGGAGAGCTGAATGATCACAGGTTGGCCTTGGTGATACTTCAAATCCACCACAATTTGCTTGTGGCCGGTTTGGGCGTCGTCTTGCTCGGTCCAGCCGGTCAGGTAGCCTTCGGCCACCAGCACGTCCAGCACAGCTTTTTTCATGCTGCTGGCAGGTACAAGTACTTGTTTGTGATGCTGTTTCAGGCCGTTCTTCAGGCGGGCGAACATGTCAGAGATGGGATCGGTCATAGTCATGGGTAAATCCTTTCCTTACCAGCTGGCCTTGCGGAGGCCGGGGAGAACACCCTCGACCACCATGCGGCGGATTTCGTTACGGCACAAGCCAAGCTTGCTGTACACGCCACGGGGGCGGCCGGTGGTTTGGCAGCGGCTGCGCAACTTCACGTAGCTGCCGTTGCGGTCCATACCGTTCAGCTTGTCGCGGGCCGCAAGGCGGTCTTCGTAGCTGGTGCCGGCGTTTTTAATGATGGCTTTCAGGGCCTCGCGCTTGGCGTCATCGCGGGCAACAACGTGCTCGCGTTTGGCTTGGCGGTTCAATACACAGGTTTTGGCCATGGTTAAGCCTCCTTCTTAGCTTGTTGGCGGGCCTTTTTAAAGGGCATGCCGAATTCGGTCAGCAACACGCGGGCTTCGTTGTCGGTTTTGGCCGTGGTGCAGATAATCACGTCCATACCGCGCACGCCGTCGGTTTTATCAAAGTCGATTTCTTGGAAGATAATCTGTTCTTTGATCCCCATGGCGAAGTTACCACGGCCATCAAACGTACGGCTGCTCAAGCCATCAAAGTCGCGCACGCGGGGGAGCGCGATGGTGATGAGACGGTCGAGGAACTCGTACATCCGGCGGCCACGCAGGGTTACTTTGCAACCAATGGCCATACCTTCACGCAGGCCGTAATTGCTGATGCTCTTGCGGGCGTAGGTAATCACAGGTTGCTGACCGGCGATGAGGCGCATATCGGCCACGGCGGCGTCCAGCAGTTTTTTATCTTGGCTTGCACGACCCACACCCATGTTCAACACGATTTTGGTGAGGCGGGGAGCCATGAAGTCGTTGCTGTACTTGAAGTCCTTCATCATTTTGGGTTTGATGGACTTTTTGTACATGTCGGCCATACGGGGGGTGTAATCGGCCCCCAATTCAATGGCAACCGCAGCTTCTTTCGGAGCTTTGGTGGCAACCGCTTTAACAGCTTTGTCGGCTTTTGGGGCCTTTGCTGCAGCGGGTTTTGCTTTATCAACCATAACCAGTATCCTCCTTATTTCTTGGACTTAGTTTTGGGTTTAGCGCTCTTGACGGCTGCGCTTTTGGCCTTAGAAACAGTGTCCAGCTCGGTTCCGCTGGCCTTGGCCACGCGGACTTTGGAACCATCGTCCTTCACCTTGATGCCGATTTTGGTCGGCTTGCCGGTTTTGGGATCTTTGAGCATCACGTTGGAAACGGCGATGCTGGCTTCCTTTTGCATTTTGCCGGGTTCGCGGTTTAAACGGATCGCGTCCTTTTGGCTGATATGCTTGGTAACCATGTTCACGCCTTCGACGTACACGCGCTGGGTGGCGGTGACGACTTCGCGGATTTTACCCACAAGGCCTTTGCTTTTGCCAGTGATGACAATCACTTCATCGCCGCGTTTCAGTTTGGAATTCAAAGTAGCCATTAGAGAACCTCCGGAGCCAAAGATACGATTTTCATGTAGTCGGCGCGCAGTTCGCGGGGAACGGGGCCAAAGATACGGGTACCAATGGGCTCGCCCTTGGCGTCAATCAGCACGGCGGCGTTGGTATCAAAGCGGATGGCGGTACCATCGGCGCGGCGCACTTCTTTGGCGGTACGTACCACCACGGCCTTGTGCACGGCACCTTTTTTCACCTTGCCCTTGGGCAACGCTTTTTTGATGCTGACCACGATGATATCGCCCACGGCCGCATAGCGACGGTGGCTACCACCCAAAACTTTAATGCACATCACCTCTTGGGCGCCGGAGTTATCGGCAACCTGGAGGCGGGTTTCTTGTTGAATCATCGCAGTATCCTTTCAATCAGACTTACGCTGAGGGTTGTTCGGTAACAGCTACATCGCTGGCGCTGTCGGTAATCTGTTCGCCAGCCTTGGCCACAACCTTCAACAGCTCAAAGCGTTTGAGGGCGGACTTGGGCGGGCATTCCACGATTTGAACCACATCGCCCATTTGTGCGGTGGTGTTTTCGTCGTGGGCATGGAACTTTTTGCTACCGCGCATGGTTTTACCATAAATCGGGTGGCGGGTGGTGGTGTCGGTGCGCACCACGATGGTTTTGGCGGACTTGGTGGAAACGACAGTACCTTGGAGAATACGGCGTGGCATGGTTATTTGCTCCCCTTGGTAGCGGATTGAGCCACATTGACGATGGCGGTGTGCACCATGGCGATGGCCTTGCGGACCTCGCGCCAGCGGGTGGGTTTTTCCAGTTGACCGGCGGCTTTTTGGAAGCGCAGGTTCATTTGCTCTTTGCGCAGTTGAATGAGCTGGTCATTCAGCTGGGCGGCAGATTTTGAGGCAAGTTCAGCGTATTTCATCGTTTTCTCCTTACGCGCCGTGGTGGCGAGCCACCATCTTCGTTTTTACCGACAATTTCATGGCGGCCAAGCGGAAGGCTTCCTTCGCTTGGGCTTCGGTGACACCGGCCATTTCGAACAAAATGCGGCCAGGCTTCACGCGGCACACGTAGTATTCCAAACCACCCTTCCCGCTTCCCATCCGTACTTCGGCGGGTTTTTTGGTGACGGGAATATCGGGAAACATCAAAACCCATACGCGGCCACCACGGGATACGGAACGGGTCATGGCACGGCGTGCAGATTCGATTTCGCGGGCGGTTACGCGGTTTGGCTCAATGGCTTTCAGGCCGTATTCGCCAAAGCTCACCTCGGTACCGCCTTTGGCGTTACCTTTGATTTTGCCCTTAAACGCCTTGCGGAATTTGGTGCGGGACGGTTGCAACATGGTATTTTCTCCTAATCCTCTGGCGTTTACTGCACTTGGCTTGTGTAGTCAATGGCGTATTTTTCGCCATGGTTCACCCACACTTGAACACCAATTTTACCATACGTGGTATGGGCCTCGGCAAAGCCGAAATCAATATCCGCGCGGAGCGTGTGCAACGGCAGACTGCCTTCAATAGCCCATTCGGTACGGGCAATTTCGGCGCCGTTCAAACGGCCGGATACACGAACCTTCACACCTTTCACACCGTTTTGCATGGCGTTTTGCAACGCACGCTTGCTGGCGCGGCGGTAGGCGATGCGGCGTTCCAGCTGGCCGGCAATACTGTCGGCAATCAGTTGGGCGTCGGCATCGGGCTTGCGGATTTCCACAATGTTCAAAACCACTTCGCTTTTGCTCAAGGCTTGCAGGGCTTTGCGCAGCGTTTCAATATCCGCACCTTTTTTCCCGATGATAACACCCGGACGGCTGGTGTGGATGAACACGCGACATTTGCGGTTGGGGCGCTCAATCACAATACGGGCCACGTTGGACTGTTTGCCCAGCTTTTTCATCAAAAAGCCGCGGATGGCCACGTCTTCTTTGACTTGGGCGGCGTAATCGTGGTTGGCAAACCACAGGCTGCTCCAGTTACGGTTGATGCCCAAACGCAACGAGGTTGGTTTAATCTTCTGACCCATTAGCGTTGTCCTCCCGTTGAAAAGTTCTTGGCGTTTTCTATACGTACATTTTGACCATCTTTATCGACTGTCAAAACCTGCGTGAGCGGCCCTGCAAGGTTTATATCCGTCAAAATCGTTCCCACAGCGCGGCGAGCAATTTCATCGGCAGGATGGGAGACAATAATAGGGTTAGCCGCTGGGCTTGGAGAAATATGATAGGTTGTCATTACTTCCCCTCCCCTTCAGCTTTTTTAGCTTTGGGTGCGGGTTTTTCCACAACCACGGGTTCGCGCTCGGCCACCACAATCGTCAGGTGGCAACGGGGCTTCAAAATGGCAGCGCTGCGGCCACGGCCACGGGCGGAAAACCGCTTCATGACAATGCCTTTGTCGGCATAGGCATGGGCTACCACCAGTTTGTCCACGTTCAGGCTGTGGTTGTTGGCGGCGTTGGCAATGGCAGAGAGCAGCACCTTGCGGGCGGGCTCGGCCAGGCGGCGGCGGCAGAATTGCAGGGCGTTGAGGGCTTGCTCGACGGGTTTACCACGAATCAGCTCCAACACCAGTTGGGCTTTTTGCGTGCTGCCTTTCACACCTTTCGCGCTTGCCATCGCTTCGTTGGTGGCAATACGGCGGGGGTTTGCTTGTTGGCTCATACCTCAGCTCCTTATTTCTTGGCCGGTTCGGCTTTGGCCGATTTTTCCGGGTGTCCGTTAAATGTACGGGTTGCGGCGAATTCGCCAAACTTCATGCCCACCATGTCATCGTTCACCAACACGGGAATGTGTTTGTGACCGTTGTGCACGGCAAACGTGATTCCTACCATTTCGGGCAGGATGGTGCTGCGGCGCGACCATGTTTTGATAACTTCTTTTTTGCCGCCGGACTTACCAGCTTTGGCCACCTTTTTCATCAGGTGGTGATCGGCAAAAGGACCTTTACGAATACTGCGAGACATCTGTCATATCCTTCCTTAATAAACCTTTTTGCCTTTAGCACGGCGGATAATAAACTTACCGCTGGGCTTGCCGCGTTTACGGGTTTTACCACCCTTGGCGCATTTACCCCAAGGCGATACGGGGTGACGGTTACCACGGGTACGGCCACCAAGGGGGTGATCGACCGGGTTCATCACTTCACCTCGGACGGTTGGGCGGGTACCCATCCAGCGGGTACGGCCCGCTTTACCGATTTGCGTGTTCATGTGGTCGGGGTTGCTGACGGCACCCACGGTGGCCATGCACAGTTCGTGCACCAGGCGGAGTTCGCCGCTGGGCATACGAAGTTGGATGTACGAACCTTCTTTACCGGCAACCTGGATGCTGGAACCTGCGCTGCGGGCCATTTGGCCGCCTTTGCCGATTTTCAGCTCCACGTTGTGCACCACGGTACCCACGGGAATGTTTTTCAAGGGCAACGCGTTGCCAGGGGCAACTTCGGCCTGGGGTCCGCTCATCACGGTGTCGCCAGCCTTCAAGCGTTGGGGGGCCAAAATGTAGTTTTGCTCGCCGTCTTTGTACTCAATGAGGGCAATGAAGCTGGTACGGTTGGGGTCGTATTCCAAACGCACAACCTTGGCGGGTACGCCGTGCTTGATGCGCTTGAAGTCGATCAAACGGTAACGTTGGCGGTGACCGCCTCCGATATGGCGAGTGGTAATACGACCACTGTTGGCGCGACCACCGCTTTTACGGAGCTCGTCGGTCAATGTTTTAACCGGGCCGCCTTTGTAAAGCTCGCTACGGTCCACCGCAATCAGCATGCGGCGTCCTGGCGTGACGGGGTTGAAGGTTTTCAGTGCCATGGTTTGCAATCTCCTTCCGTTACTTCACGCCTGCCATCAGATCGACTGATTGGCCAGCTTTGAGTTTGATGAATGCCTTTTTCACGTCGCTGCGGAACACGCGGCGGCCTTTGGGGGCTTTGGTTTTGCCTTTTTGAACTTGGGTGTTCACGGCTTCCACTTCCACGCCGTACAGCACTTCAACCGCGTTGCGGATGTCGGGCTTGGTGGCATCGTTGGAAACCACGAACGACAACCAGTTGCCGGCTTCGGCCATGCGGGTTGTTTTTTCGGTGACCAACGGTTTGATGAGGATGGTCAGGGCCTTTTCGCTCATCATGGGTTTCAGTTTGGGGCGGTAACGGGCTACCATGGGTTAGGCCTCCTTCTTAGCTTTGGTGGCTTTCGCCTTGGGTTCAGCCTTCGCCTTAGGTTCGGCTTTGGCTTTAGCAGCTTTGGCGGGCTTTTCACCAGCTTCGGCTTTGCCGGCGCGGGCGGAGACCAAACGGGCTTCCAGCATTTTCACGGCATTTTCGGTGATGACCAGCTTGGGCGCGTGCAAAATATCGTACACGTTGGCGCCTTCGGTGGGCAAAACCTTAATGAGAGGCAAGTTGCGGCTGGCTTTGTCAAAGTTGGCGTCCAGCGCGTCCACAATAAAGGTGGCGTGCAGGGCGTTCAGCTTTTCCAGCTTGCTGGCCAAGTCTTTCGTTTTATGGGTTTTCAAGGCGGCTTCGCTGATGATGATCAGGTCTTTGGTTTCAGCTTTGCTGCTGAAGGCCGACTTGAGCGCCGCTTGACGGGTGCTCTTGGTCAGGTTGTGGCTAAAATCACGTCCACGAGGACCAAACACCACGCCACCACCCACAAACAAGCTGGGGGTACGGGCACCGTGGCGGGCGCCACCGGTACCTTTTTGGCGGTACATTTTTTTCTTCGTGCGGTTAATCTCGCCACGGGTTTTGGTGTGGGCGGTACCGGCGCGCTGGGCGGCCAGTTGGTAGTTCACCATACGGGCCAACAAGTCTTTCCGGACTGCACGACCAAACACGTCGGCCGAAAGCTCAATGCTTCCTGTCTTGGTGCCATCGAGGGATACGATATCAAAATTCATGTTCTTTCTCCCTTACTTGGCCGTCTTGGCTTTAATGGCATCACGTACCATCACCAAGCTGCCTTTGTTACCGGGCACGCTGCCCTTCACCATAATCACCGAAAGTTCGGCATCCACGCCCACCACTTCCAGGTTTTGGGTGGTGACGTTTTCAACGCCCAAGTGTCCGGCCATTTTTTTGTTTTTGAACACCTTACCGGGATCTTGGCGTGAACCGGTGGACCCGTGAATCCGGTGGCTGAGCGAGTTACCGTGGCTGGCACGGCCGCTGGAGAAGTTCCAACGTTTGATAACACCCGCAAACCCGCGGCCCTTGGTAATACCGCTTACGTCTACCATTTGACCAGCGGTGAAGTAGTCGGCGGTCAAGGCAGTGCCCACGGCTGGCAAATCGCCTTCCATGCGGAACTCGGCCAAAACCTTTTTAGCTTCCACGCCCGCTTTGCGGAAGTGGCCAGCCACAGGCTTGGAAAGACGTTGAGCCTTTTGGGCAAACGCACCCACCTGAATGGCGGTGTAACCGTTTTTCTCTTTGGTGCGGTGGGCCACCACTTGCAAGTTATCCACTTGCAGCACGGTGACGGGGATTTGCTGACCTTTGTCGTTAAACACGCGGGTCATGCCGATTTTTTTGGCCAGCAAGCCAGCGCGGCTGGGGTACTTGGTGGCGCGTTGGGTGGCAGGAGCTTGTTTCATGATTGTTCTCCCTCCTTACAGCTTAATCTGCACGTCAACGCCAGCAGCCAGGTCCAGCTTCATCAGCGCATCAATGGTTTGGGGGGTGGGGTCTACAATCTTCATCATCCGTTTGTGGGTGCGGATTTCAAAGTGTTCGCGGCTTTTTTTGTCCACGTGGGGGCTGCGGTTCAAGCAAAAACGTTCAATGTTGGTGGGCAATGGAATGGGGCCCTTCACCTTGGCGCCGGTGCGCTTGGCGGTGTCTTCAATTTCCTTCGTGGCTTTGTCCAGCATGCGGTGGTCAAAGCTTTTCAGCCGGATGGTGATGTTTTGCGTGGTATCCATCGCAACGTCTCCTGTTAGGGGCTTGCCTGTTCCAGCAGGCAGAGGCACCGGTTCATACACAAAACCGACCCGCGGCCATCTGCGGTGTCGGCCCATACCCCATAAAGCTGGCTTTTTCGGGGTAAAATCCTGTTCGCAAGCGCCATTTGAAGGGCACCTGATGGGCGGGGTATAGGGGTGTTTGCTAGGTGTGTCAAGGGGTTTTTTGGGTTTATTCGTTTAATCTTGCAAAAGGGCTTGCGCGCGCTATATAGAGGGTATACAAAGACCAACAGGATGGGGATACGTGCGATGACCAACCAACACCCAACACCGGGACAACCCAGCGTTACTGCTGCTATGCGAGACGCTATTAATAACCCTAAATATACACGGGAGAGACGGACGATGAATATGAATCCATTTAAAAACTTGAAGTCCCGTCGGGCAGGGCCCTTTGCAAATTTTTTGTGTGAGGCAACCAATATATTTATTGCTGCTTCCAGTGCTACTTATATTTCAGTCCTTATTTCTGAACACCCATCTTATAAACATAAAACGTTACAACCTGTAACTCCATCATCTGGTCCTGTGGTGGCAGGATCATCTTCAAAACCAGATGTCCGTATCGTCAACCCAACAAACCCCCTTTCTGAAACCTACCGTCACCGCGATATATGCCATGAAGTTATTACAAACAATGAAAGAACCGAACCTTTTACCCATGGCTGTGCCCGTGTGCCTACTCCTGTGTATTTGCCTCGCACGTTTACGCCTGACACTTACAAGGCGGTTGCCATTGCACGTACCCCTCATGACCCTTCCACCAGTTACGAGAACGGTGGCGTGCGTTACATGATGTCAACCGAAGCGTGCAAGGCCGAACTGAAGCCAACACCCAACATGACCTGCCAAGAACAAGTTATTACCATTAATGGGAAAGATGTGACATTTGTTACCTTGAAACCTGCTGTTGTTGCACCCGTTGCAACCCCCAGACCCACCGTGGCGGTGAAGGCCGATACCATGCCATCCCCTTCCCCAGCCGTTGTGAACAAAGACCCACAGCTCAAGGTATGGCACACCACCACCCAGCCCGAACCTGTGGCACGTACTTTTGCACAACGGGGCCAATGCCATACCTACCTGCTCACCCAACCCACCACGCCCGAAGCTATGCTGGGGTGCTACCAAACAGCTGGGCGTAGCTCGCCGTTCGGCATCATCCGTATGGCCGATGTAAACCCAGGGAATCCCGTCATCCCCGAACTGAGCTTTGTGGAAGATGGTAAGGTGTACTATGCCACTCCCCGTTTGTGCATGCAGGCTTCGGGAGACCAGCCTGAGTTTACCAACATGTCGCCTGAATATTATTTAAAATGCGAAGGTTATCCTTACAACAACCCTGTTAGCGGAGTGCATGCCACGGTGTACAGCCCCGTATCTTTGCGTGTGAACCAACCCGTACCGCCCCCTGCCCCTCTTTACAATGACTCCTATTATGGTGGCAGCGGTGGGAGTACCTCTGGTGGGCGGAGTTGGAGCTATGAATCTGGCCACAGCGCTGGCACCTACTGGCCTTGGGCTGTGAAGCGGGAAAAGGTTGCGGTACGCCGCACTCATCCTCACCACCGCAGCAACCACGTGGACTGGCATGTGAAGCGCGATACCCCCACCAACCCCGACCGCCCCGGCTATCCCGGCTATCCCGAACGCAAAAGCGGTACGGTAACAGTAACCCCCAACACGCTCATTAAGCCTTCAGGGAATGACCGCCCGCAGTATAATGGCACCACGGTGACGATTACCCCGAACCACCAGCCTACTCACCCACACAACGGCCAACCCCGTTACCGTGGTCAAGGCCATGGCGGCGTGATGGTAACCCCACGTGGTCACAATGGTACGGCCAATAGTCCTGTGGGCGGGCATGGTAGCTTCCGTGGCCCTAGCAGCAAGCCTTCTGTGCAGCACCAGCCGCGTTCCGCAACGCCTCCTGCCGCCGTTGTGCGGGCGGCGCCTTCGGCTCCCCCAGCCCCACCCGCACCACGGGGCGGTGGTGATAGACGCCGCTAACACAAAAGCCCCCAGATGGGGGCTTTTTTAACCGTACAACGCTTACTTGGCGTCGTGGCCTTCATGGGCGTGGTCATCGCCATGGGCTTCTTCGGCGTGGGCTTCGGTGGCGGATACGGCAGCGGTACCGGATACTTCGGCAGCGGCTTCGGCTTTCACTTCTACGGCTTCAGCCTTGGTGGAGGCTTCGTAGGCCTTCACAGTTTCGCTGGCCATGGCGGGCACGGCTACGGTGGCAAGGGCGAGGGCGAGCATCAGTTTGGTCATGGTGTTATTCCTTTTTTGGGTTACCCGTTTCCGTAACAAGGTCGCAAAGGAAACGGAAGAGCGACACCGCATTCATGCCCCTACTTGGTGTAAGGGTAAAGGGGGGTGCCCACGCTTGCGGCGCACATTGCGCGCACGTGTAAGAAACGGGTAAGCGCCACCCTTGCGGGGTGGGGGGCAGGCTTGTAAGCTTACATACGCAACGAAAGGCAAACCCATGAAAATATTGGTAGTGGAAGACGAGAAGGCTTTGGCAGGGCTGATTGAGCAAACCCTGCAAAAAAACGGTTACGGCGTAACCCTTGCTGGGAGCATCGCCGAAGCCCGCGCCAAGCTGGTGATGCCCTTTGAGGCCATTATTTGCGACAGGCGCCTGCCCGATGGCGACGGGCTGGATTTGGTAACCGAACTCCGCGCCGCCAACACCAGCACCCCCATTTTGATGCTGACCGCCATGGGCCTGCCGCAGGAGCGCGTGAAAGGGCTGGATGCGGGGGCCGACGATTATTTGCCCAAACCGTTCAGTTTGTACGAGTTGCAGGCACGCCTCCGTGCCCTCCTCCGCCGCAGCGGCGGGCCGCAGGGCATGCAGCTAAGCAGCGGGAACGTAACGCTGGACACTCTGCACGGCACCGTGCAAGTGGCTGGAAAGACTGTTCCTATGGGCAAGCGGGAGCTTGGTTTGCTGACCGAGCTGATGCGCCGCACCGGCCAAGTGGTGAGCAAAGAATTGCTGGAGCACGGGGCACCGGCCGGTGGCCGCAACGCGCTGGAAGTAGCCCTGCACCGCCTGCGCAAAAATCTGGCCGACCATGGCGCCGACATTGAGATTGGCACCGTACGCGGGGTGGGGTATTGGATTGTGGATGAAGGCGCTGGCAAGGCCAGCTAGCATATTGGTATGTTGGTATGGTAGTATGTTCGGAAAGAAAGTTGGATATATGCCCCTACACCATCTCATCCACTCTACACATCCTTGTTTCTTAACATACCAACCTACAAACATACCAACATACTCATAATGGAACGCTCCCTTCTCCTCCGCCTCACCTTCCGCTTGGGCCTTGTGCTGGCGTTGGTGTGTGCGGGGATGGTGTGGTTGTTCAACAACACGTTGGATGAAGTGGGCGACAGGGCGCAGGACGAAATGTTACGGCGTCAAGCGGCAGAATTGCTGGGGTATTTGCAAATCTCCAGCACCGGCGAAGCCAGCTTTACCGTGCCTCAAGAGGTAGCCACCACCTACCGCGCGCGGGATAACGGCTTTGTGTTTGTTTTGCACGATGGCCAAGGCGGTATTATAGCCCGCAGCCACCCCTTGGCCGTGGCCATGCTGCGCACGGGGCTGGTGGCCGTACCCAAAACCACCTACATGGATACCAAGGCCACCGACGGGAAAGAATCCAGCATGTTCATGCTGGTGCGGCCTGTGCCAACGCCTAAGGGCATGCGCTACCTCACTGTAGGGCAATCGCGCACCATTGACGATGTTCTGCTGCAAGCCGCCAGCCGTGATGCCACCCAGCACTTGATGATTTGGCTGTTGCCCGCGTTTGTGCTGGTGCTCATCACCATCGCCATGAGTGTGGGCGAGGCCTTGCGCCCCTTGCGGCGCTTGAGCGAGGATGTGAAAGCCATTGGCCCCCACAACCCCGACCAAAAGCTTTTAACGACCGAAGTACCGTACGAGGTAAAACCTTTGGTGGAGGCGGTAAACGGGCTTTTAAGCCAGCTTGGGCGGGCGCTGACGGCCCAACAACAACTTTCCGCCGATGCCGCCCACCAGCTAAAAACCCCTTTGGCCATTATGCAAGCCCGTTTGGAATTGCTAGACAAACTGCCCGGCCGCGATGATTTGGTGAACGATGTGCAGCGCATGAACCGCATGGTGGGCCAAATGCTGCACTACGCCCAACTGATGCAAACCGACACCGCCCTGCAACCTACCGACCTGACCGCCTTGGCGCGGGATGTGGTGGCCCGCCTAGCCCCCCTGGCCCACGGCCGCAAAGTGAAGTTGGAGGTGGAAGCCCCTGCCCTGCCCGTGATGGTGAAAGCCAACGCTTTGCTGGCAGGGGAAGCGTTGCAAAACCTGGTGGATAATGCCATCCAACACAGCCCCAAAGGCAGCGCGGTGGAGGTAGAAATTACCTTGGATGGTGTAGTTGACGTGGCCGACCGCGGCCCCGGCGTGCCTGCCACCGAGCGCGACCGCGTATTCAGCCGTTTTTGGCAGGGGGAAGGCCGCAACGAGAAATATGGCAACGGCAGCGGCCTCGGGCTTGCCATTGTGGCCGAAATTATGCGCCAGCACGGGGGCAAAGCCCAATTAAGCGAGCGCAAAGGCGGCGGCAGCGTGTTCAGCCTCACGTTTGTAAAAACTAAGCTTTAGGCTTGTTTTCTGAAAAATTTGTCCCATTTTCTAGGTATGTTCCGCAACTTTGCCCGTGCCGCCAGCGTGTTGATTCCTTTGATGGTTCCTAGCTGTACAGCTAAGGGCCAAGATATTCCTCCCCACGTTTGCCCCGAGATTTTACGGCAAGGGAAGCTTTTGCTGGATTTTACCAACCCTAAGACCTTTGACCCCAAACGTTTGCAGGGTCAGTTGGATATGCTGGAGATGTTGGATATTTGCCCTTCCGAAATGGAGGAACTTCAAAAACTGCTGGACGACGCCCGCAAGCACGATACTCCCACCCAACGCGGGCACGGATAAGCAAAACCGCCTGAAGGCGGTTTTTGGTATCTTATTCCAACACGCTTACGCGTTGCGGGATTTTTGAATTTCCAGCGCCACGTTGGCGGGCACGGGTTCGTAGTGGTCAAACTCCATGCTGGGGCTGGCGCGGCCTTGAGTAAGGCTGCGGAGCGTGGTGACGTAGCCGAACAGGTTGGCCAGCGGCACTTGGGCGCGCACCACCGTTTGGCCGAACACGTCTTCCGTGCCTTGGATCATGCCGCGGCGGCTGGAGATATCACCAATCACGTCGCCCATGAAGTCGGTGGGAGTGGTGACTTCCAGCTTCATGATGGGTTCCAGAATTTGGGGCATGCAGCGCCGTACGGCTTCCTTCACGGCCAATATACCAGCCATTTTGAACGCCATTTCGCTACTATCCACATCGTGGTAGCTACCGTCAAACACGGTGGCTTTTACGTCCACCACGGGGAAGCCGGCCAACATACCGTTTTTGAGGGCTTCTTCCACACCTTCTTCCACGGCAGGCACGTATTCTTTGGGGATAGAACCGCCCACGATGTCGTTCACAAACTCAAAGCCCTTGCCCTTTTCGTTGGGTTCAAAGCGAACCCAGGCATGACCGAATTGACCGCGACCACCGGACTGTTTGACGTGTTTGCCTTCGCACTCGGCCGCCTTGGTGATGGTTTCGCGGTAGGCCACTTGCGGCGCGCCGATGTTCACTTCCACCTTATGCTCGCGCTTCATGCGGTCCATCATGATTTCCAGGTGAAGTTCGCCCACACCGGCAATGATGGTTTGGCCGCTTTCGGCATCGGTAAAGGCGCGGAACGAAGGGTCTTCGGCCATGAGTTTACCCAAGGCAATCCCCATTTTTTCCTGCATATCTTTCGTTTTAGGCTCAATAGCTTGGCTAATTACGGGGTCCATGGCCTTGATGTTTTCCAGCAAGTACGGGTTCTTTTCATCGCACAGGGTCTCGCCGGTGCGGGTGTCTTTCATCCCGATCAACGCCGCAATATCGCCGGCGCGGATTTCGGTCACTTCTTCGCGCTTGTTGGCGTGCATTTTCACAATCCGGCCCACGCGCTCAGTTTTGCCGCGTGTGCTGTTGAAAATGGCGGTTCCGCTGGAAATGACGCCCGTGTAAACGCGTACGAACGTGATGGTACCCACAAACGGATCGGTGGCGATTTTAAACGCCAGCGCGGCCAAGGGTTGGTCGTCGCCCACTTTCAGGGTGAGCATTTTGCCGTCGCTGTCAGGCACTTCGGCTTCCAGGTTTTTGTCGGCAATTTCGGTCGGGTTGGGCAGGTAGTCCAACACGGCGTCCAGCAAGGGTTGCACGCCTTTGTTTTTGAAGCTTGACCCGCAAATAACGGGGAAGATTTTCATCTCGATCGTGCCCTTGCGGATGCAGGCCTTCAACGTGGCTTCATCGGGCTCGGTGCCTTCCAAGTAGGCGTTCATGGCGGCTTCGTCGTGTTCCACCACGCTGTCGATCATGTTGGCGCGCCATTTTTTGGCTTCTTCCAGGTTTTCGGCGGGGATTTCCACTTCATCCCACGTGGCGCCCAGCTCTTCACCTTTCCAGATGAGGGCTTTCATGCGCACAAGGTCGATAATCCCTTTGAAGTAATCTTCTTTGCCCACAGGCAGTTGGATGGGCACGGCGTTGGCGCGGAGGCGTTCGCGGATCATTTCGACCCCGCGCAAGAAGTCGGCGCCGACGCGGTCCATTTTGTTGATGTAGCACAAGCGTGGCACGCCGTAGTTGTTGGCGTGGCCCCAGTTGGTTTCGGATTGGGGTTCGACGCCCGATACGGAGCAGAAGGTGGCAATCAAACCATCCAGCACGCGCACGGAACGTTTCACTTCAATGTTGAAGTCGATGTGGCCGGGCGTATCGATCAGGTTGATCTGGTAGCCTTTCCAGTGGGCCGTAGTGGCGGCGGAGGTGATGGTGATCCCGCGCTCTTGCTCTTGCTCCATCCAGTCCATGGTGGCGGCGCCTTCGTGCACTTCGCCGATTTTATGCACGCGGCCCGTGTAGTACAAAATGCGCTCGCTGGTGGTGGTTTTCCCCGCGTCCACGTGGGCCATGATGCCGATGTTGCGGAATTTATCAAAAGGTAGGGTACGGGCCATAATCAGAGTGCTCCAGATTGGTTGGTTGTTGGGGGCTGTTTAGCGGAGTTTGGGTGTTATGGCAAGGGGTTTGGGTGACATCTGTCAGGCATATTAAGGAGATTTATTATAAGTATTTATGACAACGACAGTTCCTGTCACAGATATTCAAATACAAGCTCTCATTGATGGAGCGCGAGACCTCTTGTCTAAACTTCCTACCCACGCCCATGTTATAGGAATTGGGAATTCACCCTCATGGTTATTATATACAGCTGAAATGATTGCAAAAGATCAAAATCTCGAGAATATATCATTTGCTAACTTACCATTCTCTGGGAAAGCTTTATATGAATTGGAAGGTTGTTGGCACAGTGAGAGTGATTTGAGCGAAAATGATATTATTCAACAACACTTCAACAAACACAAATATACCCCTTCTGACTTGCTTGAAAAAGAAAAACCATTGGTTTTCGTAGACTATCTTGAAAGTGCAAACGGTGCCATGACACCTATTGTCGCCCTTATGCACCAAGCCGCACGTGAAGACCGACTTGATGATTTAAAATCCCGTATATCGACTATCATCAACATTGGCCCTGATATTGAAGGAAAACGAAGGCTTCGTCCAATCACTCGAGTTATGACGCGCCCATACGCTGACCCTTTTGATGATATTCTACTTCAGCCTGTTAAAGATGGAAGCCATCCTGATATTCTTAATATTCCATGTACAAACCTTTCACGCGACTTTTATACCGAAATAGGAATTGACTGTAGTAAAGATAATCCAGGTTCACGACTTGTACCAAGTTTTTATCCACCAGGGACTACAGGGGTACTTCATTACCAAACTCCTGATTTAGATTTTATTCGTGATGTACAACAACGTATTTCCTGTGCCGTAAGAGGTAAAAGTAGCCAAAACAACGATTCTTATTCAAACGATTTGGGATTTAGTTCTCGTTCATAACAAAAACCGCCTTGTGGCGGTTTTTTGTTGGGTGGGCATTGCGTGAGATGGCCACG
>JBAQUT010000047.1:0-15294 GCA_049297695.1 Alphaproteobacteria bacterium
TGTGGTGTTGACAACGTTGAAAAAGGTTGATTTTGTAGGGTTTATCCGTTATGCGAGTGTTTACAATGAATTTGCAACGCCTGATGACTTCCAGAAACTGATTGACAACCCGCATGCCCACCCCACCCATTCCAACCGCAAAACCTGAACTTGAACAGACCGATGTGTGGCAGCAGGGCGAAGATGCCTTCCCCAAGCTGCGCGGCAGTTTGACGGGCGATAGCCGCACGGAAGCACGTGTGTGCGCCGTGCAATGCCTGTTTGCCGCCAAGGCCAGCGGGGTGGAGGTGGCCGAAATGGCGGCGGATTTGTTGGACGAAGTAAAAGCCCGTAAGGCGGACAAAGTGTTGTTTGCGGTGGTAACCGCCGAGGCGGGCGAGAGTGCGGCCCGTTACCAAACCTTGATAAAAGCCAACCTTGTGGATGAATGGCCGTTTGACCGTTTGGACCCTGTTCATATTGCCCTGTTATGGGCTGCTGCCGCCGAGTTGACGGCACGGCCCGAAACCCCTGCCAAGGTGGTGATGAATGAGTTTATTAACATCGCCAAAGGGTTTGCCAGCAAGCCCAGCGAGGTGGGGTTTATCAACGTGGTGTTGGAAAAGATGAGTGTGGCGATACGGGGGTAGGTGTTGTTCGTTGTTAGGTGGCTCTGATGGCACGTTGGGAGATGGCCGCGCTGCGCTCGCCATGACGACCTTTGGTCGTAAGGGGGCTGCGCCCCCTTAACCCGCCCCAGTAAGTGATGTGGAAAAGTATTGCTTATTCGAATTTCAACGCTTTGCCGGCGCGGTAGAAGAGGGGGCCTTCGGAGGTGCTTTGGGCGGCATCCCATTGGACTCGGCCTTCGGATTCTGGCGCGGGTTCTTTCAGTCCGTCAATCAGTTCGTTTACCTCACGGGTGATGTCGGGCTTCACGTTGCTGTACACCACCCAGAGGTAGCAGAGTTCATCCGCCGTGCAAGGGGTGGCATGGTTGGCCGCGTGTTTTTGGATGAGCAGGTTGCCGTAGCGGGGGTGTACCGCGCTGGTGAACGTGATGTAGGGGCCGAGCCATTTGCCGCGCAGCCTATCCCTATCCGCCACGGCCAGATTATCGAACAGGGCGGCGAAGGCGTTTTTTTCAGACGGGTTTTCCAAGGCGTCAAACAGGTCGGTTTTGAGATCGGTGTGGATGGCTTCTACTGCTTTGCCCATTTCGGAGAGTTCGGATGCGAGCGACTTGGCGCGGGAGCTATCCATGTTGTTGATGATGGTGGCGCCCGCAATGAGCGTGAGTACGCCAAAAACGGCCATGGCGATGCGGGCATCGAGGCCGAACAAGGCGCCTTGCTGCGCGTTGTTGGTTGTTGGTTGTAAGTTGTTGGTTGTAAGTGGAATGTACATGGGAGTAAGGATATACTCTGGACAAGCTGGATTCCAGCTTTCGCTGGAATGACGCAAGAGGGGGTGTGGTGAAAGAGAGGGGGGTTGAGCTCTGGATGCCCGCCTGCGCGGGCATGATGCCTCGGGTATGGAAGTGCTGCGCACTGATTTTGAAACGTGGATCCTCGCCTGCGCGAGGATGACACTGGGGTTACTCGGTAGTGGGGCGTTCGGGGAGGGCTTCGGGGTTGTCCATCAGGTTGTGGAGAGGATCTTCGGTGGCGGGGGGATTCGCCTTTTCCACGCCTGGGATGTAGTTGGGGTCGGCTTCGGTGGGGGCTGCTTCGGAGTCTGGGGCTTCGCTGTCGGTGGGAGCCATAGATTCTTCCACCACTTTGGGAGCGGTGGCGCTGGTGCTGGCTTTGGGTTTGGTGGTGCCGTCGGGGCGGGTGCAGCCGATGAGGCGGACATCGTAGCGGGGGTTTTCCAGCGTGGCGACATCCGGGTACAGGTTGAACATCCAGCCGCTGTAGAGAGGTTTGGTGTCGGCGGTTTCCACCACATCCACCCAGGCCACGTCTTGGCCGGGGATGCCTTGGACATCCGCCACGCAGCGGCGGAGGGTGATGGCGACTGTGCCCGTGCTGGTGGCGCCCGCTTTGAGGGGAATATCTTTCAGGCGGTTGGTGTTTTTATCCAGCAGGCGGAGGGTGGCACCAGAGCCGTCGGCGGCGGGGGCGGTGGGGCTGGGTTCGCCGCTGAAGTTAAGCCAGTTGGCGGCGTGGGTGGAGGCGGGCAGCAGAAGGCAGGAGGCAGGAAGCAGGGTGAGGAGGATGAGGCGGTTCATTCTTTGAGACCTTCTACCAACAGATTGCGGATATCTTTGAGAGTTTGGAGGATGGAGGCAGGAGACAGGGCTTGGGATGTGGCGGCTTGGGCGACTTGGGATTTGGATGATTTTTTGAGATACGTTTGCACGCCTTTGATGGTCATGCCTTGATCGTACAGCAGGGTTTGGATGAGGCGGAGGAGGGCGATGTCGTCGGCTTTGTAGTAGCGGCGCCCGCCGGATTTTTTCAGCGGTTTGATGTGGGGGAATTTGCTTTCCCAAAACCGCAGCACGTGGGTGGCCACGCCCATATCCGCCGCAACTTCGGTGATGGTGCGGTAAGCGGCCATGCTTTTGCTTTCGCGCGTTATAATGGGCGCGGGGGCTTTGCGGCGGGCGGCGGTTTCGGCGGTCGGCAACGTCTCCATGAGACTGCTCCTGAGGCGTGTTAGGCCTTCTTGCCGTTCATGCGGTCTTTGAGGATGTGGGAGGCGCGGAACACCAGCACTTTGCGTGGGGTGATGGGAACCTCGACCCCTGTTTTAGGGTTGCGGCCGATGCGGGCGCGTTTGCTGCGCACGGAAAAGTTGCCGAAGGTGGAGAGTTTGACGGTTTCGCCGCGTTCCAGCACGTTGCAGATTTCGTCCAGCGTGCTATCTACCAGATCACCAGCGGCTTTGCGGGAGAGGCCCACTTCCGTATAAACGGCCTCGGCCAGATCCATGCGGGTGAGAGTGTTGTCTTTGAGTTTGGCGGCCATGGGGGTTTCTCCTTGTTGCATGAAGGTTGTGGGCTAAGCGTTTGGGGTTTTGGTGTTATCCACTCGCTAACCGTGGGCGCAACTTAGGCGGTTTGGGGGGAGGGGTCAAGGGGGAATGAGACGTTGTTAACGGGTATTTAATATGTCAACGCAAACGGGATGGTTACCTACGGCTTGGATGAAGCCTTCTCCGCGCGAGTTGGGGATGGCTATAAGATCGACAGGACCATCAAAAAGCATGGCGCAGGCAAGAGCATTCTGATAGTCGTTTTTCAAGATATCTTCAGAAGGAAGAGGGCCTAATTGAGGGATAAGGGCGGTGCGGGCGGTAACATAGGATTCGAATGAAGTAAAAACTGTCATGACATTTCCTTTAAATTTGTAGGCTCATAATACAGTTATAAAGAATGATATGCAAGAGTTACCACCGTATAACCGCACTACCCCAAGCGAAGCCGGCGCCGAAGGCTTGGAGGAGCACGGTTTGGCCTGTGTGGAGGTGGCCTGTGCCAAGGGCGTGGGCCATGGCCAGCGGGATGCTGGCGGCGCTGGTGTTGGCGTGGTGGGGCACGGTGAGCACCACCTTGCTCATAGGGAGGCCCATGTGGTGGGCGGCGGCTTCGATGATGCGGGCATTGGCTTGGTGGGGGATGAGGAGGTCGATATCGTGGATGGAGAGGCCTAACTCGGCCAGCAGGGGGGGCGTTTGGCCCATTTGGCGCACGGCGTGGAGAAACACGCGTTTGCCATCCATGGTGGTGACGCCCGCCGTTTGGGTGGTGGCCACGCCGCCGGTGCTTTGGAGTGGGGTGGTTTGGGTGCCGTCGGTGCCGAGAGATACACCTAAAAGGCCACGAGGCAAGGTTTGGGGAATGAACCCTGGATGCCCGCCTGCGCGGGCATGACGCACGGGGGGAGAGGATGTTTCGGAGGTATCTTCGCGGGACATGATGACGGCGCCGGCGCCATCGCCGAACAGGATGCAGGTGTTGCGGTCGGACCAATCGAGCACGTGGCTAAAGGTGTCGGCACCAATGATGAGGGCGTGGGTGCCGTGGCCTTGCATCAGCAGGCCTTTGGCGGTGGCGAGGGCCATCAGGAAGCCACTGCAGGCGCCGTTGATGTCCATCGCCGCGCACGTAGGGCCAGCGCCTATGGCACCGTGCACCATGGCGGCCACGCTGGGGAAGGTGAGATCCGGCGTGCAGGTGGCCACCACGATAACGCCCAACTGGGTGGGGGAAATGCCTGCTTGGGCGAGGGCTTTGAGAGCGGCATCCCGCGCCAAGGTGAAGGTGGTTTCATCGGCCTCGCACACGTAACGTTGTTGGATGCCCGTGCGGGATTCGATCCATTCCGGCGAGGTTACAACCCCCTTTTCGGCCAGTTGGGTAGTGAGTTGGGCATTGCTGACGCACGTGCGGGGCAGGGCGGCAGCGGCGGTGAGGAGGGGGAATTGCATAGAGAGAGAATAGAAGGTCAGAGGCTTGAGGTCAAAGCCATTTTAGACGACTCCACGGGAAAACCGAGGACTTCAGGAAGGGTTGCCTGACCGGACTGAAGGGCGGCGAGGCGGAGTTCGATATCAGTATCTTGCACGAACTGGGCGATGAGGGTTTGGCGGATGGCTTCCAGTTGCTGCGGGGTTACGCGGCTGGAGGTGTGGGCGGTGGTGAAGGTGCCGTGCATGGGGGAATTCCTTAAGGCCTTAAAAAGCCCGCCAAGGGCGGGCTTGGAAGATTGGGTGGGTTACTCGGCGGCTTCGGCCTTAACTTTGGGGCCTTTGACCATGGCGCCTTTGTACCAGAGGCTGCCGTCGGTTTCTTTCACGATATGGTGACGCAAGCCCAAGGTGCCCGTTTTGGGGTTGGCTTGGATGGCGCCCACTTGGGCTTCCGCTTGGCGTTGTTGGCGCATGCCTTTGCGGGCAGGGCTGGTTTTGCGCTTGGGTACGGCCATGGTTGAACTCCTTACGTTGGTAGGTTGATGGGGGCATTTAACCTATTTGGAGGGGGTTTGCAAGGGGTATTATCTGGTAAAAGTTGAGGATGTGAGGGCTTTAAGCCCTGGATGCCCGCCTCCTGCTGCGCCGTAGATGGCTTCGCAGGACAGGTTGCGCGGGCATGACGCCTTGCGGCGTAAGGGGTCTTGCGCCACCTTAACCCCCTTTTACTCCTTGTTGAACCTTGCGCCATGGGAAGACTTGCATTAGGGTTTGGGCATGAAAAACATAATATGTAGTGTGTTGCTTTTTGCGCTAAGCGCTTGTTCTCAAACAACGACCACCCATGGCCAGGTGCTGTTGCCCAGCCGTTTGGCCCAAGTGCAGCCCGGTGTGAGCACCAAAGGGGATGTGGCGCGCCTGCTGGGAAGCCCCAGCACCACGGGCACCTTGGCCGACAGCCGCTGGGTGTATGTGAGCAGCGTGATGCGGGACAAGCCTTTGAACCCCGATATTTTGGAAAAACGGACGGTGGTGGTGGTGGATTTTGACCCATCCGGCACCGTGGTGGCCGTTACCGACAAAAGCGAGGCCGACAGCAAAGAGGTGGTGCCAGACGCTACCCAAACCCAAACCCATGGCCAAAGCATGGGGATTATTGACGGGTTGATGAACAACATGGGCGGGTTAACCAAGTAACATGAATACCCAGCGCGCCCAAGCCGGTGCGTTGTTTGGGCTGGATGCCCGCATGGCCATTGCCGTGTTTGCGATTATCGCCGTGATTGCGGGGTATGTGGCGTGGGGGCGGATTGTGACCGCCAAGGATACTGTGTTGATTGCCGACATACAGGCGTTGGACGAGGCATTGGCCGGGTATCAGGCCGATATGGGAACGTTTTACTTGTTTACGTTGGCCAAAGATGACCCTACCGACACGGGGGCGGAGGATTTGGAAGCGTTGTGGGATAAAACGAAGGTTTTGACGGGCTTTCAGCCCCATTGGAACGGGCCGTATGTGCACCGGGATAGCCGTCAGCACAAAGATTTTGGGAAATTTACCGTGTTTTACGCCCAAGGCGACCGTACCAACATTTGCGTGCAGGACAGTGATTGTTATGTGTGGTTATCCCTCACCCACGTGCCTGCCAAAGTGTGGGAGCGGTTGAACCTTCAGGTGGATGAAAATGGCGGGCGCACCCGCGAACTGAATGGAACCGACATTACCAGCGGGAGGGTTCAGGCCGTGGATTTGGCCGACCCGCGTACGTTGATTTACCGGAGTGTGGCCCGTCCGCTGTAGGGGGATGGGGTATTGCGGGGAGAGGAGTTGCCTGTGACGTGGGGCTGTGTTGAATTAAGTTTATGAAATATTACCTTTTGCTTGGAAGTGTTATGCTTTCGGGGTGCACCACGGGGTTGGCCATGAAAGCTATGAACGGGGTTGGGATGTGTCCGCCCAGCGTGATGCAGAACGCCCAGCAGGTGGATGCCGTGTTGCGGGATGTGAGCGAAGGAACGCCTGTGGAAGCTTTGGAGGGCCTGACCGTGGAGCGCCGCATGGAACTGACCCAGCGGGGTGGGGGAATGGTGAACGTGTTGATGTATCGGACCGGGCACCCCCGCTGCCGCACCATGCCGACGGAGACGGAATTTACCCCTGTGATGGTGCAAAACGGCGTAGTATTGGGGGTGGGAGATGAGGTGTTTAACCAATACCGCCGCACCAGCAGCCATGTGGAAGATGTGACGCCCGAAGAACCGGAAGAGGAGATGACGTTGGGGCGGTTGTACAAGAGTTTGCCGTTTTAAGAGAGTGAGTTGACAAGGGGAGTTAGCTGGCCTAGCTTTTACGGATGATTGACCCACGCGATGTATTGAACCCGCTGCAACGGGCTGATGTTTGGATGAACCGCACGGGGGACTCTGCGACTTTAGCTACGCGGGCAGATGCGTTGATTGCGCTCATACAACGTGAGCATCGGTATTATGCTGGGTTGCATGATGCTGCCATGGCCAAGTGGGGCAATAAAACCATCTTGAATGATTTGAATTATCGGTTGGGATATTTGGAAGAGTTGGAGCGGGTTTATACAGACCGTGATACATCGTCGCCTGTGTGGGGATTTCAACCAGCGTCCAGTTTAAGTAACCGTCAGATACGGTTGTTGGTGGATGGGTTGGATTCTACGCCAGAGATTGAGCCAAGCGGCACAGTTGCTCGGTAGAGAGTTCTTCGGGGCGCGGGGTAAGGGCGATACCGCAAGATTCAATCTGGGATTTGGTGAGAAGGCCTTGTGACGCAAGCTAGGGGGTATCCGTGGTGGGAGATGGCCACGCTCCTACTACGCTCCATAGCGGGGGCTTCGTAGGACAGGTTGTGCTCGCCATGACGACCTGCGGTCGTAAGGGGGCATAGCCCCCTTAACCCCCAGACGCCGCACCATGATGGTTGATAGCCTTAAGGGAGAAGGTTGGCGAGGGTGCAGAGTTGGTGAGTTGTAAGTTCTTCGGGGCGGGCGGTGGGGGTGATGCCGCAGGATTCAATCTGGGATTCGGTGAGCAGGCCTTTGAGGCTTCCGCGCAGCATTTTGCGGCGGTGGCCGAAGGCGGCGCGGAGGAGGACATCGAGTTTGTCCATATCCACGGGGTAGCGGGGGGCGGGCAAGGGGCGGAGTTGCACGATGCTGGACATGACTTTGGGCGGGGGCGTGAAGTTGCCGGGGCCGACATCGAACAGGCGTGTGGCATCGGATAACAGGTGGGTGAGGACGCCGAGGCGGCCCCAGTGGTCGTTTCCGCCTGTGGCAACGAGGCGTTGGATGACTTCTTTTTGGAGCATGAAGGTGAGAGTTGGTTGTAGGTTGTAGGTTGTAGGTTGTAAGAACAAAGAATCGCGAGGCGATGGTTGTGTAACGTGGATGCCCGCCTGCGCGGGCATGACGCCTAACGGCGTGAGGGGGCAAGCCCCCTCAACCCCTACGGCCTGCGGCCGTGAAGAGGGATACGTGAGAAGGCGGGTGACGATTTCGGTGCCGACGTTGTAGGGGAGGTTGCCGCAGATGGGGGAGCCTGCGGGGAGGTGGGGAAGCCATGAATCCAGGTTCAGGGCATCGCCATGGATGACTGTGAGGCGGTTGCCATGTTGGGCGGAGAGGGCTTCGAGCACCGGGATGCAGCGGGTATCCATCTCCACCGCCAGCACGTGGGCGCCGCGGCGGAGGAGTTCGGCGGTGAGGGCGCCGGTGCCTGGGCCGATTTCGGCCACCCATACTTCGCCGTTTGGGCTACGTAGGGCAGGCTCCAACCCACCTACTGTGACGCCCACGGCATCGGCAATGCGGGCGATGACGCGGGGGTTGTTCAGGAAGTGTTGGCCAAGGTGTTTGGCGGGGGCAACGTGGCTCATTGGTAGGGTTTGGCGACACGGAGGTAGGCGTTGGGGCCGGGCTCGTGAGTTTTCAGGATGCGTTCCATGGTACCGTCGTTCAGCATGGCTTCGACGTTGGTGTTAAGGAAGGCGTTGAGTTGCTCATCGCCCTTGTTGACGGCGATTTGGAGGGGGAACAGTTGCAGGGGTTCTGTGGACAGGGCTTTCAGTTTTTGGGAACTGTTGGGGTTGACTTGGTAGATGCGGTTGACATCGGTGAGCACGACATCCGCCTTGCCCGTAAAGAGGTTCATTTCCACCATGCCTGTATCCGCACTAGGAGGTATGGGGAGTTGTTTGGCCTTGGGGAACATGGTTTTGGCCAGAACTTCGTCGGCATCGCCTTCATGGCTGGTGATGGTGACATCCGGGCTGTTGAGTTGGGTTACGGAAGTGAGGCGGGTTTCCGACTCTTTCACCACGGGGATGATGGCGGAGAAGAACCATGTGCGGCCGAAATCCACCGCGCGGGCCATGCGGCCATCGGGCCAGGCGGGGGTGCAGATGGCATCGTACCGTTTGGTTTTGAGGCCTTCAAAAATAGTACCAAACCCTGCTTCTTCGGCCCAGACAAGTTTGATGCCAGAGCGGATTTCCAGTTCGTGGGCGAAATCTACCGCCATGCCTTTCATCTCGCCGGTGGCGGGGTCTTTCCATGTCATCGGTTTGAACATGTAGTAGCCGCAGCGGAGTTGGCCTGTGCGGAGGACGCGTTGGAAGGTGGTTTCGACCGTTGATGACGATGTTGATGTAGGGGCGAAGGCCCAGCTGGCAAAGATGGCGGCGGCGATGGCGGCGAGGAGGGGGAAGTATTTCATGGGGTGTAGGGTAGAGGTAAACCGTGGGTTCGTAAAGAGTGGAGCGTTGGCCCTGGATTCCCGCCTCCTGCTGCGCCGTAGATGGCTTCGCAGGACAGGTTTCGCGGGAATGACGCCTGCGGCGTTACCAGCGGATATCCACGAAGGCTTTGGCGCGGAGGTCGCGCATCAGGCGGCGGGAGGCGAGCTCCAGCCTATTTTTGAGGAGGTGCTCTTTGACCCGTTCGCGGTAGGCCGTAAGCTGGGGAGAGATGGCTTGGCGGGTGGCGGCCAGATAGAGGACGCAGACGTTGCCGTTCATGAGGAACGGGCTGCTCCATTGGCCGGGTTGGAGGTTGGTGGCCAGTTGCTGCACGGCGGATTGCAGATTGGCGGGGCTAACCCAGCCCAAGGCGCTGCTGGTGGGGAAGGCTTGGGTGAAGGCGGTGTCGGTGAATTTGGCTTCGACCTCGAACGGTTTTTGGAGGGTTTGGGTGACGGCGGTGAGAGCTTCCGCATCGGCGGGGGCGAGGTCGGTTCCGCTGACCGTTTGGGGGCGGCTGACGACGAAGAGGTTGAGTTCGGTGACGGGGGAGGTATCGATGGGTTTGGTGGTGCGCACGTTGATGAGTTTGATGATGTGGAAGCCGAGCGGTGTGCGGATGAGGCCGCTGGTTTGGCCAGGTTTGAGGGCGTTTAAAGCTTCTTCCAGTTGGGGGTTGAGTTCGCCGCTGGAGAACCAGCCCATGTGGCCACCAGCGCTGGCGGAGGCGGAATCTTCGGAGTTGGTGCGGGCAAGGGTGGAGAAGTCGGCGCCTTTGGCGAGTTCGGCGGCGTAGCCTTCCATGCGGGTGCGGGCGGCGGCTTCGTTGGATTCATCCACCGACACAAAGATCTGGCTGATTTCGCGTTCCAGCACATGGCGGGATTTGGTCATGTCGGCAATGATTTGGTCGGTTTCGGCGTTGGAGATGTCGACTTGGGGTTTGACGATTTGGGCGGTGATGGAGGCCCAGCGGAGCTCGGCGCTGACTTGGTCGCGCAGGGATTCGGCTTGGGTTGATGTGATGTTGGCGAGCACGGGAGTGTTGGCGCGGACGTCTTTCACCGTGTTCTCCACCAAGGGTTCAGGCAATTGCATGCCCAGCGATTCGCCGTATTGGCGTTGGAGTTCTTCGTCAATCATATCCGACAGCGTGCGTTTGGCGAGGCCTTGGGTTTGTTGGGGCGTTGGGGTGGCGATGCCCAGTTGGGTGATGCGCAGGCTGGTGCGAGCGTTCACTTGGGCCTCGGTGATGATGTTGTTGTTGATGATGGCGACTACGCGGTCTTCCAGCGCGTGGGTGGCGGTGGCGATGAGGAGGGCTAGAAGGAGGAGGTGTTTCATGGGGGGAGAATAGCTTAGGTGGGGAGAGTACGCTAGGGGGAAGTGGAGGGGTGAGACGGTAGTTGGTGGGCTGGTAAGTTAGCAATAAGGAATGCGGAAGCGCTTTGCGCTGGCGTTGTAACGTGGATCCTCGCCTTCGCGAGGATGACGTTTGGGGGATAGTTTAAGCTGTTGCAACATTTCAGTCGGTTTCGGAGCCGAGGGTGAGGAGTTGGAGGTTGACCAGATAATCGGTGCTGGGTTGGATATCGCCATTTTGGAAGCCGCGGCGGCGGGTGATGAAACTGATTTCGTAGCAATCGCGGCGGTAGGTGAGGCCTGCTTGGGCTTCCAGCGTGTTGCCAAAGCGTAAATCGTGCTTGCTGGCGGCGGAGAAGCGGAGGCCTTCGGCCAGATAGGTGAGGGGGAGGTTGGCATCGGCGTTCAGGTTTTCGGTATCGTTATCCAAGAAGGAGTAACCCGTGCGGAACCAGGGTTTCCAATCTCCCGTTTGGCCGAGTTGGACGCCGCTGTCCATGCGGCGGATTTCGTACGTCGCATTATCCAGCCGGAAGCGGTTGGTGAAGCTGAGCCAATCGGTGGGGGTGGCTTCGGCGTAGCCGACCCAATCGGACAACGTGGTGGCTGCGCCTCCGCTTTGGGGCAAATCGTTGTCATCGTACTTGCGGATGGATTGGCCGAGGAACAGGCGCCATTGGGTGGATTCCGCCGTGCCCCAGTGGTTATCCAGCCCGTACATGAGGCGAGGGCCGCTTTCAACTCTATCCAGCCCTGCAAAGCGGGAAGGTTCGAACAGGTTGTTGGTGTCTAGCTCGTAGGCTACGGAGTCTTCGTTCGGGGCGCCTACGGGGTTGCCGCCCCGGAACGACAGGGCGCCCATGACGCGGGGGGTTATGGTGTGGGTGCCGCCCTCCGAGATGTAGGGTTTTTCCCAGTTCAGCGTGGCTTCGGGCAGGGCACGGGCGATGTTGCCGTTGTTGGCGCCGCCATCCACGTTGTACATGTCGCCCCGCAGGCGGCCACCCAGCGTGAGTTTGCTGCCATCCTCCCACAGCATGGGGTGGGCGAGGTTGGCCTGGGCGATGATGCGGCGGGATTGGATGCCCTGGCCGCGTTGGAGGCTGACCACATCGCCGCCGAAGGTGAGTTGGGTGCCGCCGCCCACATCCAGCATGTGTTCCAGCTGGGCGTGGGGCAGGACTTGGGCGGTGCTGGCTGGGGCTTGGGTGGGGTTGAGATCTTGGAAGCGAGTGGTGGAGAGGGCGGCGTAGGTATCTTGGCGGGCCAGCTCGCCATACAGGGTGCTGGCGAGGTAGGGATCGTTCCGGTTGAAGTAGTCGTTCAGGTAGGTGTCGTCGCTGGCGATTTCGCCATTGAGGCCGAAGCGGAGGCCAGGTTGGGCGACATAATCGCCTTTGATGGCAAGGTTGCTACGCACTTTGCCCACGCGGATGTCGTTGAGGTAACTGGCTTTCACCTCGCTTTGGGTGTGGGTGGTGATTTGGCGGCGTTCCGCCATGACTTGGGCGCCGCTGCTGGACATGAGGCGGGTGCGGAGGGTGTAATCGGCGTTTTCGGCGGGGCTGTTGATGGTGGCGGCGAGGCGGGCTTCGTCGCCGTGCACGGTGGAGTGGCCGAACTGGGGTGGGAGGATGCCTGTTTTGGCGCGGCGGGGGCCGATGGGATGCTCGAAATACGGGAGATACATGACGGGGAGGCCCAGCACATCCAGTGTGGCGTGTTTGTAGCGGAGGGAGGCGCCTTCGGTGGGGGTTTCCGGCACGTAGGTAATGGTGCGGGCGTGGATGGTCCACGGTTTGTGGCCGCTGCTGTTACACTCTTTACAGGGGCTGTAGGTAACGTTGTTGAGCACGTAGCGGTTGTCCGCCCGTTTTTCCGCGCTTTGGGCCTGCATGATTTCGCCCAGTTGGGGGATGGCGAGGCGGAGGGCTTGGGCGGTGCCTGTTTTGAGTTGGCCTGTCAGCGTAAGAGTTTCGACCTTGAGGGTGGTGTTATCCACATCGGTAAACACCACGTTGCCTTTGGCCACCAGCGCATCGGTGCTTTGGGTGTAGGTGAGGGAGTCCGCCGTGAGGTGGCCTTCCGGCCCTTTGACATCCACCCCGCCCGAGGCGGTGAGGGTGCCAGACTTAATGTCTAAATCCATTTGGCCGGCGTTGAGTTGGAAGGGGAGGCCTTGGTCGGAAGTTGGTGTGCCTTCGGTAAGGGTGAGAGGGTTGGGGACGTTGCCCGTGGGGAGGATGGCGGTGGGGGTGGCGGCGAGGGAGGTATCCAGCCCGTAGGCGGCCCAAGGCGTGGCGGCGAGGAGGATAAGGGTGGCGAGGCGCACGCGGATACCTTTATGGGGTTTGAAAGCTATTTCCAAATTCTACTAGCCAGTGCTGCGCATAGGTTTTGTCTGCGCTGCGTCAGCCTTATGTACCAGTACGTACACGGCGGCTGTCGTTCTCGCCAAAACCCATGCTCGCTACTGGTTAGCGAATTATGGAAACAGCTTTATTGCGGCGGAGTTTGGGCGGAGTTTGGGTATACGTCAAGCGGGGGAGAGTGGGAAATGGGCTACTCTTCGCGCAGGTAGACGAGGAGGGCGAGGGCGAGGAGGGTGGCGATGCCGGTGGGGGCCCAGGCGGCGAGGATGGGGCTAAGGCGCCCTGCCATGCCCAGCGTGGCCGTGAAGTTGCTGAACAGGTAAAACCCCATGCCGAGGCCAAGGCCCAAGCCCACCACGCCGGCGAGGCTGGCGTTCCGTTGGAAGCGCACGGCAAAGGGCACCCCCAGCAGGAACATGGCGATGAGGAAGGCGGGGAGGGCGATGAGGCGATGGTACGTGGTGGTATGGATTTGGCTGGGGAAGCCTGTAGCGTTGAGGTTGGCGATGAAGCCCTGAAGCTCCCACACGCTGAGTGTACTGGCTTGGGTGAAGCTGTTTTGGAGAAGGGTGGGGGTTAAACTGGTAGGTATTGTGGCTGTTGGAGGGAGTTGCTTGTTGGACGGGGTGATGGTGGTGGGGGAGGTGAGCGTCCATTGGCCAGGAGTGAGGGTGAGGAGCGGGGTTTCCAGCCGATGGGTGAGTGTGCCTTGGGGGGTGAGCACGAACAGGCTGGCGGTGTGGATGGTGGTGCCTTCATTCCCTACTTTTTGCCCGTAGATGAACAGCGTGGAGGGGGTGGTGGAGGAGGTGAGTGTGATTTGTTGTTTGAGCCAAATGCTGCCGCCCTGCGTGACGAGGCCTTTGGCGCGGCCGGGGAAGGTTTGGCTGCTCCAGACCTCATACCGTTTGAGCAAGGTGGCGGCGGTGGGGTTGAGGAGGGTGAGGGCAAACGCCCCTGTGAGGATGACTACCAGCAGCGGCCCCACCATGATGCGGCGGGCGGGAAGGCCGGAGGCGCGCAAGGCCACAAGTTCGGAGCTTCGGTTGAGCTGGGTGAGGGTGACCAAGGTGGCCAGCAGCACGGCGAAGGGGAGGAGTTGTTGCAGCAAATCCGGCAGTTTGAACGCCGACATGGTGAGGAGTGTGGGGGTGGGGATGCCGAGGCCGCCGGCTTTGGCGAGGAGATCGACCACATCCAGCAGGTAGGCAAAAGCCCCCAGGGCGGCGAGGGTGGCCATGAGATACAGCGCAAAGCGTCGGGCGAGGTAGGCCGTGAGGGTGGGGGTTTGGTGGCGGCGGGTGGTGGGTTTAGCCATAGGAAACAACCTTGATTTTGTAGAGGGAGAAGGCGGTGAGAGCGAGGGGGAGGAGGGGTTGGAGGGCCATGACGAGAGCGGAGTCTTCCGCCGCGCCGCGAAGGGCCAGCAAGGCGGCCACGTAGGCGATGGCGCCTGTGGTGGCGATGGCGAGTTTGCCAAAGTTGCTGCTGCGGCCCGGAACCTTGAGGAGCCATGCCGCTGCCCACAGCACCAAGGGGATGGGCGCTAAGGGCCAGAGCAGGCGGCGGGTGGCCTCGGCCTTCATGGCTTGGGTGCCGTGCCAGAGGGTGGTGAGGGAGTATTCTTCCAGTTCCGGCGTGCGGGCTTCCAGCGTGACGGGGCTGAACTGGCTGGTGAGATCGAGGTTGTGTTCGGAGAAGCTTAGAGTTTCGGGCCTTGTAACCCCGTTGCTGGTGCGCAGCGTTTGTTGCAGGCCGTGGGTGAGGAGGAGGCGGGGGTGACCGTTTTGGACGGTGAGTTCGCCGCGTTCGGCCATCCATGTGGTGGGTTTGGCGGGTTTGCGGGTATCGTGCACCAGCAGTTGCATGAAGCTGGTAGGCCCGGTGCGTTGGCCCACGTACACCATGAGGCCGTTGCCGAGCTGGTTGAAGGTGGCTTCGTCGAGGAGCAAATCCGACTGCCCGTTGCGGAGTTGGGTTTGCATGTTTTTAAACGCCGTTGTGCTGGCGGGGAGGACGACCAGGTGCAGCAGGAACCCCAGCGCCGTGGCCACGATGGCCAGCATGAGGGCGGGGGTGAGCACCCAGAGGCGGCTCCAGCCCGTGGCGTAGAGGGTGGTGAGCTCGGATTCATCGCCCATGTTTTTGAACGCGTAGGCGGCGCCCGCAAACACGGCCAAGGGGAGGATGATGGTGAGCAGGCTGGGCACCAGCAAGGCCGTGAGGTGCAGGAAGGTGGCGAGGCCGAGGCCTTTGTTGATGATGAAATCCAGGAACTTGAGGCTTTGCAGAAGCCAGATGATGGCCAGCAGCGTGCCCATGGCCATAGGGGTGGGCCAATGGGTGTTGCGGAGAAGGTAGAGGGGGAGTGTGGGCACGGGGGGAGGATAGCCT
>JBAQUT010000048.1:0-5569 GCA_049297695.1 Alphaproteobacteria bacterium
GCTTACCCGCAAGCCTGTGCCGTACAACAGATAGAGAATAGCTTTCAGGCGGCGGTGTTCGGTGCTGGGGCCTTCGCCCACGGCCAGCAAGGTTTTCATCTCGGCGCCGCTGAGGGCTTTGGGAAGAGATTTGGGGAGGCGCGGGCCTTGCACGGCCACCGTGGGGTCGGTGGATACGCTGCCGCGATCTAGCAAAAACCGGTACAAGGTGCGGAGGGTGGAAAGCCTGCGGGCATTGCTGCGTGCGGCTTGGCCCCGTTGGGTAAGGTTGGCCATGTAGGCTTCAATATCGGCCGGAGTTACGGCCAAGCGGTTGCGGGTGAAGGTTGCAAAATCGGCCACATCCCGCGTGTAGGCCATCACGGTGTTGCGGCTCATGCCGCGGGCCACCAGCAAATGCTCGGCAAAGGCGTCCAGCTCGGGCATGGGGTGCTTCACAGCTTGTTATTCTTTGGCTCGGAGGCCTTCATGTTTTGGATGGTAAGCTTGGGTGTGGGCACGGTGCCCGATACGGGTTTTGTTTTTCCTGTTTTGGGTGTGGTTTTGGCAATCGGTGGTGTGGCGCGCATCAACTCCAGCGCCAAGGTTGTGGCTTCGCGTTTCAGGCCCACCATGGCCAAGGCATCCACGGCCGCACGGGCTTCGGCGGGGGCCCATTGGTACAACGGTTTGGCCTGTTGCCACTCCACCAGTTTCAGCACCACAGGGCCAAGGGGGGCATCTTTTACGGCCAAAGCTTTCAAGGCTTCCACCGCCACAGCGTTGCCTGTGGCAACCTCGGGTTGCAGGGTGGTGAGAGCTTCCAGCTTGCTCCACGCCCCTTCGGGGAGTTTGACTCCTGCCCCTTCCATCACAGCCAGCGTGCGGATGGCCGTGGTGCGGGCGGTATCGGTGGTCAGGCTTTGGGTTACAAGCCATTGGTCTAACACAGGTACTGGCAACGTGCTGGTGCGCACGGCGTGCTCCATGCCCAGTTGGGCGCGGGTGGCAATAAACACCGCTGTGGGGCTTGGCATGGTTTGGGCGGTTTGGAGCCAGGCATCCGCCACCTTATCATCATTGGCCAGCCATGCTCCGCGCACGGCGGTAGCAAGGTGCGTGGGCGAGAGCGTGGCTTCGGGCTGCAAGCCAGCACGGGTGGGGCCAAGCCACAGGGAGATTTCAGGCCGGTTGCTGGTGGCGGCGCTAGAAGCTAAGGCTTGCCATGCGGCCAGTTTGTCGGTGTTCACGGGCAAGGTACGCAGGCCCTGCCACAGCAAGGTGCGGGCGGAAAGGCCGTTCAAGGTTTTGGCGGTGGTCAGGGCGGTGGCCACTTGGTCGGGCGGGATGGATTGGGCTTCGTACAGCACGCGCAAACTTTCCGCCGCCACAGCGTTGGGGGTGCGGTTGAGGAGAATCTCGGCGGCTTCCAGCCGCAAGCCCAAAGGCAGGTTTTGGGATTGCAGCAGGCGGCGCAGCACGATGGCGGGCAGTTTATCCATGCTGCCTTGCTCCAGCAGGGCGGGGTACACGGCCATAACCGCCGCGCTGAGGGGTTTGAAGGTGGCGTTGACGGGGAGCTTGGCGGGTACGTCGTCATCCCGCACGGCAATCAGCAGTTGGCGCAGCACGGGATCAAACCCCGTTTGTTCGGCGGCGACGTTCAGGCCCATGTCCAGCCCGCCACTGGCCCTATCCAGCGCCGTGCACACCACTGCCAGTTCGGGCCACGGGCCGCTGGTAGCACCTACCACCAGTTTGCGGGCCAAGGCGCAGGGTTCGGCCGTTTGGCCTGCCACCACGCTGGCCATGGCCCAGCCTTGGGCAAGGCGGTTCTCAGCATTGCGAGCCAAGGGAGGTACCACACGCCACAGGGCGTAGGCTTGCTCGTCCATGCCCAGTTTGTCCAAAGCTTCGGCACGGGCTGCCAGCAAGGCACCTGCGGTGGGAGAGGTATCCGCCGCGGGCTTGGCGCGGGTAAGCAGCAAGCGGCTTACCACATCGGCCAGCGTGCGACTTTCCAGAGGTTGGGGTTGAATGCGCGACAAACGCTCGACCACCGCGCTGGCGGATACGCCTTTCCACGCTTTTTCACTCACCCCGCCCGCCATGTCGGTCAAGGGGCCCCAGCTATCCAGCTTGGCGAGGTCGTCGGGAATGCGGCCGACATCATCCACCGCCACCACGGGCAGTTGGGGCATAGGGTTTGTGAGTGTAACGGCCACGCTGGAGCTGGTGAGGATGGGGGTAAGGCTGGGGTCTGCCGCCACACGGGGAAGGTTGGCTACGGGAATACTGGCCACACCTGTGGGGCTGGGTTTGGTGGTAGCAGGGAGGTCATCCACCTCAAAGTCGGCGGGTGTCCAATCGGCGGGGAAGCCTTCCGGGCCAAGGGGTTCGGCGGCATGCAGCGTTTGTACCAGCATCACCGCCACCAGCAAGGCAAGCTTGTAGGGCATGGGTTATTCCAGAGGGAGTTCGACCACCGTTTCGGTTTGCTCCGGCGCCGTGCCCATGGTGAGCGCGACACCCACAAACACCAACAGCACAAAGGCCAAAAGGCCGCCGCCAACCAACACAGGCAAGGGCAGGCTGGTGATATCTTTGCGGGAAGACGGGGTGCGTTGGGGCAGCATGGTGTTACCTTTCGTTATCTTTATGCCACGTTACGCCGCAGGTGCGGGGTGTGCAACCTTGTCGCCTACGGGTTGGGCTGATATTGTGCGGCCTATTATGACCCCGATTGACGAGAGCGCCCCGTTACCAATATCTGACGATGTGCTGGCCACGCCCCACCTGTTCCGCCACCATTACGACATTGATACGCTGATTATGGCTTTGTGCACAGGAACACCTGCTAGGTTGGAGACCGGCGCAGGGAGTTTTCCCGTTACTCCCCTGCCCGCCAGTTTTTTGGACGAAACATTAAACCACCCCAATCTGGCAAGCCACCCGGAAGCTACCCAAACCGCCGTACGGGATTTATCCACACAGCCTTTGGCCGCATTACCTGACAGCTTCAACACCCCTGCCGGAGATTGGTTGCGCGCCCGCGTGAAAGACGCCGCGCTGGAATGGTTGGACAACCACAACCTGATACCCCCCAGCATGCGCCACGTGCCCCGCCAAACACGCAGTTTGAAAACCTCGCCCAAGAAAGTGACCATTTCATGACCCCGTTTATTTCGTACTTCGTGGTGGGGGTTTTGTTGGCTATTTCTATGGTGTCATCATGTTCCGAAACTGCGTTTTTAAGCGTCTCAAAAGCCCGTTTGCACCAGCGCGCCCGCATGGGCCACCGCAAAGCCATTGTGGCCCTAAAACTGGTGGAAAGCCCCGAGCGGATGCTGACCACGATTTTGCTGATTAATACGTTGGTGAACACGGCCTCGTCGTCCATCATCACCGCCTTGCTGGTGAATAAATTTGGCGAGGTGGGCGTGGTATACGCCACCATTGCCATCAGCGTGGTGTTGCTGGTGTTTGCCGAAGCGCTGCCCAAAACCTTTGGTAGCCGCTTTGCCGAGAGCATCACGCTAAACCTTGCCCCTTTGTTTACCCAATTGGTTACCGTGTGCATGCCCGCCGTGTGGCTGGTGAAAGGCCTGAACCGAGGCATTTTGGCCGTGTTGGGTTTGCACAAGCACCAAGAAAGTGGCTTTACGGAAAACGACCTGCGCGGAGCCATTAACCTGGGTGTGCAGCACGGCACCATTGCCGCCACCGAGCAGCGGATGTTGGATGCCATTTTGGACTTGGACGACTTGACCGTGGCAGACGTGATGATTCACCGCAGCGCCATTGTGGCCTTGGATATTGCCACCGACCCGAAAGACATTCCCGAAGCCTTGGGGCGGATGAAGCACAGCCGCATCCCCGTGTATGAGGGGCAGCCCGACAACATCATCGGCATTATTTACGTGCGCGATTATTTGAGTGCGTTGGCGGCTGTGCCCAACCGCCACAAGGTTATCCTCCGCAACCATTTGCGCCAACCCATGTACGTGCCCGAAACCACGCCCGTGGGGCACCAGCTGTTTACGTTTTTAAAAGACCACCAACATTTGGCCATGGTGGTGGATGAATACGGGGATATTCAGGGTATGATTGCCTTGGAAGATATTTTGGAAGAAATTGTGGGCGATATGCCCCACAGCAGCGAAGCGTTGGAAGATGCCACCGGCCCCGATGGCAGCATTGTGCTGCCCGCCCGCATGCCCGTGCGGGATGCCAACCGCCGTTACGGCTGGAGCCTGCCCGATGACAACGCCGTAACGTTGGCAGGGTTGATGATTGACCAACTTCACCACCTGCCCGCCCAAGGCGAAAGCGTGAAAGTGGCTGGGTTTACCCTGAACGTAACCAACAAGCGCGGGCACCGGGTGGAGAAGATACGGATTACGCCACCGGCGGTGGTGGCTCAGCCCAGCAACTCGTAACGGTTGGCGGGGCAAAGTTTATCGGCCTGCACCAGCACGGGCATGCCCAGCTGGGCCAGACACACTTCGGTGGTGAGGCGTTGGTCTAATAATTTAGCGACATCCGGGTGGCAGCGCACGGTGCGGCTGCGCACGCGGGGGTTGCGGCCGGCGGGGGTGCGCCAGAGTTCCAGCAAAATGCGCCCTGCCATGGCCCACGGGCGCTCCAGCAGCAGCATCAGGCTGGCGGCCTCGCGCTCGCGCGTAATTTCCACCAAGCCGTGGCGGCTCATGCGGCGGAGGCTGACAAACTTATCGTCGCTGGTTTGAAAACACGCCATCAAATGCTCGGTAATCAGGTTGCGGTGGGCTTCGGCGCGGGGGGTTACAAAGTCCACAATCACACTGCCACCTAAATCCAGCAGACGGCACAGGCGGGCCACTTCGGTGGCGGCCATCAAGTTGCCTGCCAGTTGGGCCTCGGCCTTACCTTGCAGGTGGTTGGGGTTCAGGTTCACGTCAATTGTGGCCACCGCGCTGGTCAACTCGGCAATCAAAGTACCGCCCGCAAAGGGGTAGGTGGGTTTGGGGGAGAGCGTGATATCCAGTTGCATATCCAGCTTATCAAACCAATCCATGGCGCTGTCGGCATCCAGTTGGTGGATGTTGGCTTCGGGGATGTGCCGCGCCACAACATCCCGCAGGCGGGCATCGGGTATCCAGCACTGCACGGGGTTGGCGCCGGCATCGTGCAGCACGCGGGTCAGAACATTCGGAGGTGCTTGCACAATGCTAGGCACGGGCATGCTGGCGGGGGGCATTTTCATGGGCACGCGGGCATCCAGCTTGGCGCCTTTTTCCATAAAGCCTGCACGGCTTACGCGTACCAACACGGCTTGGCCTTCGGTGATGCCTATCTTTTTTTGTTCCAGCAACAGGTTGTTCAGGCCCAAAAATCCGTCCACTTGGTCGCCGATATCCACAAACGCGGCGCCCAGGCTTTTTTCAATCTTCCGCACGCGGCCCAGCACGATGGTGCCTTCCTGAAAGCGGCGCATATCGTCGTCAATTCGGAGGGTAAGCAGCCGGCCTTGCTCATCAAACAAAGCGGCCCGGCGGTGCCATGGGCAGGCTTCATAAAGAATGTGGTACGACATGGCCCTGTTTAGGGG
>JBAQUT010000049.1:0-11036 GCA_049297695.1 Alphaproteobacteria bacterium
AGGGCTGCCCCACGGGCCACGCATAGTCCAACAGCGTGGGCAACGCCAGCGGTACCAACATCCGTGCCACAGCGGTCATACGAATACAAATCCCTTATCTTGCCGCACCACCTTAGCACACCTACACTCCCTCCACATGCCTTTTGCGCACATTCGCTGAGCCGACAGCGAATGCCTCTCGTAAGGCACAAACAATAAACCCCGCGTTGGGGCGGGGCTTAAAGTGCAAGAGGGACAACTCTCTGAATCTTTATGCCCCACCCCACGCCCCCACCTGACAGGATACCTGACATGCCCGCCAAACCCGCCCCAACCCTCAAAGAACGCGATGTTCTGGCCTTCCTGAAAACCCACCCCGCCTTCTTCGCCAAACACGCCGAAACGCTGGCCACCGCCACCCTCCCCAAAAAAACGGGCAATATTTTAAGCCTCCACGCCGCCAAGGCCACCATGGCCGAAAACGCCAACGCCAAGCTGGAAACCACCCATCAACGCCTGCTGCTACGGGCGGAAGAAAACACCCTCATCGTCAGCCAAATTTTCGCCGCCTCGCTGGAAATCATGGGCTGCACCACCTTGGCCCAACTCCGCCAAACCCTGCAATCCAACCTGCCCCAGCATCTCAAGGTGGAGGCCCTCCGCTTCCTCCGCGTGGGCGAGGCCGACACCGCTTCCACCCTCACGGCGGAGGCCATCCAAACCCTCTGCGTCGAAGGCCCCGTCACCCTCCGCCACTTGGCCAAGGCGGAAGACCGCACCATGTACGGCCCCAAAGGCAAACTGGTGCAGTCGGATTGCTTGCTCCACCTCAGCCACAACGGCCAAACCTTGGGCCTGCTGGCGCTGGGCAGCACCAACCCCACGCACTTCCACGCGGGCCAAAGCACCCACCTTGCCCACTACCTCGGCCAAGTCATCTCGCTATGCCTCGCCAAACTCGCGTAACATCCCAATCCACAGGCACGGGGGTCAAGGGGGCGTCAGCCCCCTTGCGCCGCAAGGCGTCATTCCAGGAAGCACGGCCCCTCACACATCCAGAAACCCACAAACCAACTCGCCGCGCGCAACCTGGAATCCAATACAGGTGTCGTCTAAGCCGTTTTAAAGTGTTAGTAGCTACATTTAATACATCACTATCTTTATGATATGAAAAGAATTTGATATGTTATTAACATAATGAAATACAAAAGATTTCTTGCGAAGTACGATTAAACTTGCTAGCGTTACTACATGGTCAACAAGTTTAGCCGATTTCCCATTTATCTTGCCGCTGACATTCTTCAGTATCTTGAGGATAGTGATATCCGTAATAGCGCCGAGCTAGACGCACTTATAAACAACGCTATTCGCAACACTCAAGCATATCAAGGTTGGGAAAAAATTCACCAGCGGCGCGTTAGTAATACTTTGAATCTCATCCCACTGGATAGCATTCTCTCACGTAAAAGATTTAATAAAAATCCAGTGACTAGTCATGAATAGTTTTCTAAAAATATTCTTAGAATGGTTACAAGAAATCAAACGATACAGCCCTCACACATCTAATGCCTATCAACGAGATTTGAATGATACTTTCAAATTCCTCACCACCCACCTCGGCACACCCCTCACCCCCACCACGTGGCAAACGCTCACACCGTCCGATGTCCACGCCTACCTCGCCCACCGCATGAACGCGGGCACCAGCAAAAGCACCCTCAACCGCCAACTCTCAGCGCTCCGCACCTTTGCGGCCTACATGGCCAGCCACCACGGGGCCGCGAACGATAAACTCCAAACCCTGCGCGGCCTGAAGGCCCCCACCCCCACCCCCAAAGCCCTCAACCCCACCCAAACCTGGGGCCTGCTGGAACGCCTCTCTCCTCCCCCCAACCAGCCCCACACCATGCCCTTAGCCCAACGCCGCAATTTCACGCTGTTCATCACGTTATACGGGCTGGGCTTGCGGATTTCCGAGGCCCTCAGCCTCACCCGCGCCCACGCCCACCGAACCACGCTCACTATTACGGGCAAAGGCAACAAACAACGCACCATCCCGCTGCCCCTGCCCGTGCAATCGGCCTTCAACGCGTGGCTTACCGCCACGCAACACCTGCCCGACCACGCCCCCCTCTTCCCCTCTTACGTACCAACAACCCACAACCCACAACTTACAACAGCGCCCAAGGCGCTCACCCCCCGCATGGCCCAAAAAATCCTCGCAGCCCTCCGCCTGGAACTAGGCCTCCCCGCCCACGCCACCCCCCACGCACTCCGCCATAGCTTTGCCACCCACCTGCTGCACAACGGGGCCGATTTACGCACCGTGCAAGAGCTGTTGGGCCACAGCAACCTCGCCACCACGCAACGCTACTTGGCCGCCGATGTCCAACACCTCCTCAAAACCCACAAACGCGCCCACCCATTGGGGTAAATCCATAAAAAAACGCTCCTCAGGGCGTCATGCCCGCGCAGGTGGGCATCCAGGGCTCACTCCAAAGGCGGTTCGTCGGAAGACATCGATTCCACAAAAACATCCATAGCCACCTTGGCTCTTAGATGGGCTGTTTGTTCAATATTACTTCCCCAAATCCACAAACTACCACCTGCTAAAACAACAGGTAAACCCAAAATATCGCAATACGCCGTAAAATCTTTAGCCTCTAAAGCATGTCCTGTGGCAAGGCTTGCCCCATACGCCGCCAATATCGTTGTTCCCAACATCATGCGGCCACGCCCAGCTTTGCGCGCCACTTCTCCCAACTCAAGAGCTTGGGCTAATTTATTTGGAAATTGTTTTCTCATACTTTAGATGTATACCAAAAGAATCTTTGCGTCAACCCCGCACCCGCTCCGCCAGCGCCCCCACAACCTCCTCCAACCCCTTTTTGGCCACCACGCTCACTACCAGCGGCTTGGTTTTGGTGGCTTTTTTGAAGGCCGCCGCCACCTTTTTGGCATCGTCGGCCGTCAGCACATCCATTTTGTTCAACAGCACCACTTCGGGCAGGGCGCTTAACGCGCTGCCAAACTGCTTATCATACGCCTTCAACTCGTTGCGGATAATCTTATACGCCGCCGCAGGCTTTTCCTGCGTCATATCCACCACGTGCAGCACCACCTTGCAGCGGCTTACATGCTTCAAAAAGTCGTGGCCCAACCCCACCCCCGCAGCGGCCCCTTCAATCAACCCCGGCAAGTCGGCCAACACCATGTCCACACCATGGTGACGCACCATGCCCAAAGCGGGCTTCAGGGTGGTAAAGGCGTAATCCGCCACCTTCACCTTGGCGGCGCTTACGGCGGCCACAAAGCTGCTTTTGCCCGCGTTGGGCATGCCCAGTAATCCTACGTCGGCCAACAGTTTCAAGCGCAAGCGTATCAATTGCTCCTTCACCAGCTCACCGGGAGTACTCTCCCGCGGCGCACGGTTTACGCTGGTTTTGTAGCTGGCATTGCCCCGCCCGCCGCGCCCGCCGGGCAACAACAAGGCTTTTTGGCCCAGCGTCACCATATCCACAATCACGTCGCCCGTGGCATCGTCCAAAATCTCGGTGCCGGGGGGCACGGGCAACACCACATCGGCCCCACCCGCCCCCGTACGGTCTTTCCCCATGCCATGACCACCGGTTTTGGCCTTAAATTCCTGCTGAAACCTGTAATCAATCAACGTGTTCAGGTTCCCCACCACTTCCACCCACACGTCGCCGCCTTTGCCGCCGTTCCCACCATCCGGCCCGCCAAACTCCACAAACTTTTCACGCCGAAAGCTCACCGCCCCCGCCCCGCCGGCCCCACTCCGAATCAACACAACGGCTTCGTCTAAAAACTTCATACCACCCTCTTACCCACAATCAACGGTCTCGTCCACTGTCTAAAATCTTATTTTTCAAGGATTCCCGATACTCTTGCAAAGCTTCATAACCTTTTTCCGTCATACGGTAAGTGCGAGGCTGCATTTTACCGTCTTCAACCACCAACTTATACTCCATAAACCCCCTGTCATGCAGCACCGTCATCGCATTCATACACACACGCTGACTTTCTCCCAACGATTTCCCAACCCCCAACGCCATACTAAAATGAATATCTGCCGCCACCAACCCATCCACATGCTTGGCCAGTATCTCCAAAATCATGGCTTCATCGGGGGAAAGATCAAACGTGCTCATACCTACCACATAGGGCGCATATCCCAAAAGTAAAGCGCCCTCAGGCGCTTTCTTTCAAAACAAACAACCTTACTCGGCAGTATCCACGTGCACATACGTACGGTTTTTAAAGCCAACCGAAAAGCTCACGCGGCCATCCACCAGCGCATACAGCGTGTGGTCGCGGCCCATGCCCACGTTGCGGCCGGGGTGCTTGGCCGTACCGCGCTGACGCACGATAATGTTGCCCGCGGTTACGGCTTGGCTGCCAAACCGCTTCACGCCCAAACGCTTGCTTTCGCTGTCGCGGCCGTTGTTGGTGCTACCACCTGCTACTTTGTGTGCCATGGTTGGGTACTTTCCTTAAACGTTGTTCAGCTTATTTAGCGCTGATGTTGGTAATTTTCAAGATAGTCTGGCGGCTGCGGTGCCCCTTGGTGCGGCGGTAGTTTTGACGACGACGCATTTTGAACACAATCACCTTGGTGCCCAGCTTGTGCTCCACCACTTCGGCCTCAACCTTGGCACCGGCCACCAAAGGGCTTCCTACGGTAATGGCGCTGCCATCGGCCAGCAACAACACGTCCAGCATTACTTTGCTGCCCACGTCGCCTACCACGCGGTCGGCCGTAATCACATCGCCTTTGGCCACTTTAAGTTGTTGGCCACTGCATTTTACAATTGCGTACATCTTTCAAACCCTTCTCACATGAACATTCTTGTGGCACCCTTTACCCACTCCCCACGCCCTTGTCAACGCTTTTCCCCAACTTTCCTTGCCAAAAGCTCTCAAGGCCCTCTAACGTTCCCCCCATGAACCTCCCCCGCCTCGCCCTCATCGCCCTCCTTGCCACCAGCTGCTGGGCCACATCCCTCCATGCCGCCACCATGATCGACGGCGTACCCATCCCCGACGAACTTATGGCCCTGGCCCGCAAAGTGGTGGCCAGCAACAGCCCGAAAGACGCCCTCATGCGCGGCGATAACATCTTTGCCAGCCACCCGTTTTTCAAAGAACTGGTCAAAAAAGTCAACTTCCAGCAAGTGGATGAAGAAGCCGCCAAACTGATGGTGCAAACCTTCACCCGCTCCGAGCTGTACGCCCTGAAGCAATTCCAAGAATCCGCCGAAGGCCGCAGCATCTCCCTCAAAATGCCCGCCTACCAACAAATGGTGGGGGGCCTCATTCAAAACCAACTGAAGGGCGCCATGGAAGGCTACTTGGCCAGCCAAGCCATGAAAGGCGGGGCCCAAAGCGAAGGCGTGGGCGCACCTGCCACCACAGCCCCCACTAAACCCGTGGTGCCATGGACACCCCCCACCACCCCCTCAGCGCCCACACAACCAGCAGTTTTACCTGCCGTGCAGGGCCAAGGCGGTAGCGCCATCGGTCAATAACGGTTATAGGTAACAGCTATGGACATCTTACACCTCTTTGCCTCCCCCGAAGCCTGGATGGCCTTGGCCACCCTCACCGTACTGGAAATCGTGCTCGGGATTGATAACATCGTGTTTATTTCCGTGCTGGCCAACCGCCTGCCGGGCGAACAACGCAATTTGGCCCGCAAACTGGGCTTGGCCGCAGCCCTTTCCACCCGCCTGCTCCTTCTCCTCTCCCTCTCATGGCTGGCCAGCCTTACCACCCCTCTGTTCTCGGTCGGCGCCAGCAGTTTTTCGTGGCGGGATATCATCCTTCTCGTCGGCGGCCTGTTCCTCATATGGAAATCCACGGAAGAAATCCACGCCCTGATGGAACCCGAAGACGCTGAAAATATGACAGAATCCAAACGCAAAGCCACGTTCTGGTCAGTCATCACCCAAATCGCGGTTATCGATATCGTGTTCTCGCTGGATTCCGTCATCACCGCCGTGGGCATGGTCAACCAAGTCCCCATCATGGTCGCCGCCATCCTCATTTCCGTGTGCATCATGTTTGTGGCAGTCAATCCCATCAACAACTTCATCCACAAACACCCCACCACCAAAATGCTGGCCTTTGCCCTGCTGTTGTTGGTAGGCGTGGCTTTGGTGGCCGATGGTATGGGCTTCCACATCCCCAAAGGCTACATTTACTTCGGCGTGGCCTTCTCGCTGGGAGTGGAATTCCTCAACATCCGCCGCCACAGCAAACTCGACAAAGCATCCTTTAAAAACAAACTCAAATAGCATTCGAGGCGTAAACTTATATATTGCATCATCATGATTTATATGTATACTTATTGAATGAAGAAACGCATTCCCGAATCCCTATTATCTGAATTTAGACGATTAATGTCTGTTTCCGAATTTAAGCATGCCGATCCAGCGTTTGCTGAGGGTATTGCCAGCATAATGCTAGGTGCGATTGAGGCACAACGAACAGCAGCAGGCGAACGCTCAACAGAGTTATTTCTGATAGATCCAGTAACAAATCTTAAATTACCCCCAGATCCTAGAACGTCCTTCCGCTTACGATTATCAGTATATGGTTCGAAAATGTCAGCATCTACATTTCTTAAGACAGTTTGGAAAGATTACACCGACGCACATTTGCTTTATGCTGAACATATTCGATCTATGGATAAAGCATTATATTCAGCAATGGTTTACGAAGCTGGGACTAAGAAATTAACACTGACCGATTTCATTCTCGCACATGGAGTCTTAGGTAAAGAACACCTCTTGAAACCACCTTCTGGTTTTGAACGACAGGCACGATTGTTGCAGCGCGTCCGATTATTAACACGTGCCCATTCTCTAGAAAATTATGCTGCAACTTTGCGGGAGAAAGATCATTCTATTGATGATCAACAAATATAATAAGTTATTGAAGTTAAAAACGTTCGTTTTCTGTCAGGAGCCCCGTCAGCCCCCCATCCGCCGCCCCCTATAAGCCTCCGAACCAAAGGAGATTTACCATACCATGTTGCGCCTTATCAGCCTTGCCACCACCGCCATTGCAGGCCTGTACGCGCTGGAAATGGCTGGCATCGTGCCCGAACGCGCCTATTTCCCCACCCTTCCCCGCCTGGAACAATCCGACAACACCCCCGCCAACTGGGCCAGCGCCGCAGGCTGGGGCGTGCAACACCTGCCCAACCTTGCCGCTGCCGCCAATCTCCCCTCAGCGTTCAACCTGCCAGCAGCATCTGACACCCCTTCAAAAGGCACATTCACACACCGCGTAGCCGCCAAACACAAACCCGCCGCCAAAAGTTAAGCTTTGCTGTAAAACTCTGTCAGCGGTGGTATCAATCCACCCAAATGGGCGCTGGTTAAAATCAACACCACATCATCGGGCTGAATATGGCTCGTCACCGCGGCCATGTTCGCCGCTAAGTCGGTCGTCAACGCATAAGCATTCCCTTGGAAGGACTTCACCAACCGTTCCATAATATCCGACTGACTCAACCGGTCCACATCACCGCCAGCCCGTGGCGGGTACACAAACAACTCATCCGTTCCCGTAAAAGCCGTATCATAATCCGGCAAGTTCACACGGTTAATCCACCCCAAGGTGTGGGGCTCAAAAATGGTCACCAAACGGTTGTGGGGGAAGTGCAGCCGCATCGCCGCAATGGCCGAGCGGGCCTTGTCGGCCGAAGATCCAAACCCTTCATACACAGGAATGCTACCTTCCGGGTTCAACCGTTCCATCCGCCGCTTAATGCCATGAAAATCCCGCATCGCCGCCGCAAATTGTTCAGGGCTTACAAGCCCATTTTCCAACAACAACGCCGCTGCCCCCACCATATTTTGCACGTTGTGCTCACCCAGTTGGGTGCTCGTCACGCGGCACAAAGCTTTCCCGTGTTTAGCTAGGGTAAACGTGGTTAACATCCCGTAGGTAATGTCATGGGCCGTATAATCTGGTTTAAAGGCCGCATCCAGCCCGTACATCACGCAACGTCCAGCAGCATACGGCACCAACCCCCGCACATGCTCGTCATCCGCACACATCACGCAGGTTGTGCCAGTCCCCATACCTGCCAAAAGCTCCTGAAACGACTTCAGATAATCCCCATGGGTGGGGAACACATTGGGGTGGTCGTGCTGGGCACTGGTTACCACCACCGTGTCGGGGGCATAATGTAAAAATTTAGCCTTGTTATCCGTGTTGCGGCTGGGGTACTCATCCCCTTCCAGCACAAACGGTGCGGCCGTGCCCAAATGGCTGTTGCGCGGCAAATCCACCGCCCGCGCCCCCAACATATACCCCGCATCCACACCCGCATGGGTTAACGCCCACGCCACAAGGCTCGCCGTGGTGCTTTTCCCGTAACTTCCGCACACCACAAGGCGTTGCCGCCCCTCGGCAATCATCCGCACCACCTCGGCATACGGCTTCAAGGCAATCCCTTGTTCACGGTGCAACGCCCACGCCGCGGCAACTTCAGGATTGGCAGGGGTGTGGGTGCTCAAACTCCCCAGCACAATCAACGTCGTCTCTGGCGGAATATTCCCCGCCGCATGGGGCGTTAAAATAGTTACCCCCGCTGCGGGCAAAATCTCACTCGCAGGTGGGTAAAATCCTTCATCGCTCCCGCTCACACTCCACCCCTGCTCACGCAACAACAACGCCACAGCGCTCATGGCAATACCCGCAATACCGATAAAATGGGCGTGGTTAGCAGCGGCCATGAATTTCCTCACGTTTATCCCGCTCATCCACAATCTCAAATCTATCCACAAACTCAGCAACCTTTGTCGATAATTCTTCTTGATCAAGCCCGCTGTTGCTCACAATCACAACCACACAGTCATCCTGGCTTACCACTCCGATAAATTCTTCCACTTCCAAACCTTCCGCATCCGCCCACGCCCACGATTCATCATCCCATGGGGCATCTCCCCGTAGCTCGCAGTAAGGTGTTCCCATCTCTTTCAAATCACTAACATAAATCTGCCAAGCCCTATATTCTGGCCCCACCTTAGCCCGCCGTAAGTGCGGCCGCTGCACCCCCACTACAACGCCTCCGCCCCGCTGATAATCTCAATCAACTCTTTGGTAATCGTGGCCTGACGGCTACGGTTATAAACAAGGCTCAGTTTCTTAATCATCTCGCCGGCGTTGCGGGTGGCGCTGTCCATGGCGGTCATGCGGGCGGCTTGCTCGCTGGCTTGGGTTTCCAAAAGCGCGCTGAACACCTGCATGTTCAGGTTCAAGGGCAACAGCTTGGCCAACACCTCTTCTTCGTTGGGTTCGTAGTCGGTGGTGGATTTCATCGCCCCCGTCTCCACCACATCCACGCTGAACGGGATAATCCGCCGCACCGTGGGCTGCTGAGTCAGCATGCTCACCATGGCGCTGTACAACACATAAACTTCATCCGCCACGCCGCTTTCAAACGCTTTCAGGCTGGCATCGGCAATGGTTTGGGCATGAGCAAACTCCACGGTGCGGCCCATGTCGGTCAGGCTTTCCACCAGGTTTACGGTGGTCACGTTTTTCAACCCGTCGCGCACCTTGCGCCCCACGGTCACCACCTGCACGGCGCGGCCCAAGGCTTTTTGCTCGGCCATCCACACATGGGTCAGCTTCAAAATATTGGCGTTCAGGCCGCCGCACAGGCCGCGGTCGCTGCCCATCACAATCAGGCGCACGGTGCGCACGTCGGGGCGCCCGGCCATCAGCACGGGCCCGCCCACGCTGCCACCGGCCAAGTTGCCCAACACGTCGGCCAGTTTGGCAGCATAGGGGCGGGCGGCTTCCACAGCCCCCCGCGCACGGCGCACCTTGGCGGCCGCCACCATCTTCATGGTCTTGGTAATTTGCCGGGTGTTCTTCACGCTTTTAATACGCAACCGGAGGGATTTTAAGCTGGGCATGGCACACCTTTCTCAAACAATGCTTACCCTTACCAAACCTCCCCCGCCAAAGCAAGCGTTTAACGGCCTTTTTTCCCATCCGCCATATGCACCACCCGCTGGGGCAGGGGCATTTCAATGCCGTGGTCGTGCAGGGCTTTCCAGCAGGCCATGTTCACATCGCCTTTCAGGTTGTTCACGCCCATTTCGGGGTCGGTGTTCCAATACCGCACCCAAAACACCACGCTGCTGTCGCCAAAGTGGCGGATGAACACAATCGGGCTGGGCACCGCCACCACCCGCGGCACCGTTTTCACCGCTTCTTTCAAAAGGGCTTGTACCTGCTCCATATCGCTGCCGTACGCCACGGGTATTTCCACCTCGGCCCGCACGGCCTTGTTGGTGTAGCTCCAGTTGATCACCTGCTGGTTCATCAACGTTTCGTTGGGTATCAACACCTCTTTGCCATCCCGCCGCCGCAACACAATGTAGCGGCTGTGCATGTCTTTCACGTAGCCAAAGGTGGTATCGTCCAGGCTAATCACATCGCCGGGCTTAATGGATTTATCCATCAACAAAAACATGCCGCTTAAAAAGTTACTGGAAACCGACTTCAAACTCAACCCGATTCCCACCCCCAACGCACCCCCAAACACGGCCAAATGGGTAATGTTCACACCCAACGCCGTGAGCGCCACCAACACCCCCAAGGCCAGCATCACAAACTTCACGGTTTTTACGGCAAGGGCCTGCAACGCGGGCGAAACACGGGATTGCCGCGCCAACACCTTTTCCAACCCAGCCGCTGCCGCAAACGCCAGCCAACCCAGCACGCCCATCAACAGCAACGCCTCCAAAATGTGGCGCACGTTCATGGTAATACCACCTAACTTGAAGCTCATCTGCCCCAGCACGTCCAGCAACGGCTTCAAACTGTTAAACGAGACCAACGCCACCATCAGCACCGCCACGGCCACCAAGGTCATCCGCAACGGTTTGGGGCCGGGGATAATTTTCCCCGCCCGCACCGCCGCCCACACAGCCATCACCAACGCCGCCCCGTTCAGCACATGCCCGCCCGAAATCTCGGCCGGCCACCAAATCCCCACCGCCCATATC
>JBAQUT010000050.1:0-34311 GCA_049297695.1 Alphaproteobacteria bacterium
ACCCAACATTCCCCCGCCACGGCCACCCCGCCAACCGCACCATATGCCACCCCACAAAGGCCAACCCACCCAGTAAGGCAATGCCTTGGGCCACCAACAAATGCACCACATCCAGCTGCACGGTCAGCAACATCACCCCCACCAGCGCCGCCATGCTCAGGCGCTGCACAATCTCCATCCCCGCCACAACCTTAAACTTCCCCAACCCCGCCGCAACACTCCCCAACAATCCGTGGGTCATGTTCAACGGCAACATCACCATGGCCAACGCCAACGCCCACGGGTACGCCGCCCCAATGGGCGTGCCCCGCGCCACCATATACACCCCCAACGCCACCACGCTCCCCCAGCCTAGGGTTTGCATCACCGTGTTCCCTGCCAACACAGGAGCCAGTTCAGGCCGCGTCGCCGCCACACGGCGGTTCACCACATCCGTCCCCAACTGCCCCAGCGGAATGGCCACCATAAACAAGCCCATAATCCACCCGTACGCCCCGCGTCCATCCGCCCCCAACACGCGGGCCACCACCATGCTTATCCCAAACCCCACCACCAACCCAAGCACCTGCGCCCCGTACAGCTGGGCGGCATCCTTGAGTACATGGCCAAGTTTATCACGCATGGTTCAACGACGTACCAAGAATCAAGAGACAAGACGCAGGCGTAGCACGTATCTCTCTATATCTGCGTCTTGTATCTTGCATCCTGATTCTTTTACCCTTCACCTATCAATCTCCCCAAACACCACATCCTGCGTCCCAATCAACGTCGTCACATCCGCCAAAAGGTGCCCCCGGCTCATAAAGTCCAGCCCTTGCAAATGGGCATATCCGGGCGCCCGAATCTTCACGCGCCACGGCTTGCTGCCACCCACGCTCACCAAATACACGCCCATCTCGCCTTTGGGGGCTTCAATCGCCGCATAGCACTCGCCCGCAGGCACATGGAAACCCTCGGTGAAGTACTTAAAGTGGTGAATCAGCGCCTCCATGCTCCCCTTCATATCGTCACGGCTGGGCGGGCTGATTTTAAAGTTCTGCACTTTGCACGGCTGGCCTGCCAACTCGCCTTCCAGCTTGTCTAAACATTGCTCCACCAGCAGGGCGCTTTGGCGCATTTCTTCCATGCGGCACAGGTAACGGTCGTAACTGTCCCCGTTTTTACCTACAGGAACCTCAAACTGCAAGTTCGCATAACATTCGTACGGTTGGCTTTTCCGCACATCCCACGGGATGCCACTCCCCCGCAACATTGCCCCGCTGAACCCCCACGCCTGAGCCTGTTCCGGCGTCACCACGCCAATGCCCACGGTGCGCTGTTTCCAAATACGGTTGTCGTTCAACAAACCTTCCAGCATGGGCAACACATTGTTCCGGAAGTTCACCACCCACGCCCGCACTTTTTTGGTAAACCCTGCTGGCAGGTCGCGGTTCACGCCACCGGGCCTGAAGTAGTTGGCGTGCATCCGCGCTCCGCTTACCTCTTCGTAAAAATCGAACGTGAACTCCCGCTCTTTAAACGCGTACAAAAACACCGCCATGGCACCCACGTCCAACGCATGGCAGCCCACCCACAGCAAATGGTTGGCAATGCGGGTTACCTCGCTCATCAAAACCCGAATGTACTGCGCCCGTAACGGAATATCCACCTGCAACAACTTCTCCACCGCCAAGCACCACACATGCTCTTGGCACATCATGCTCACGTAGTCCAAACGGTCAAAATACGGCAACGCCTGAATGTACGTTTTGTGCTCAATCAGCTTCTCGGTGCCGCGGTGCAACAAGCCAATGTGCGGGTCGGCCTTGGTCACCACCTCTCCATCCATCTCCAACACCAAGCGCAACACCCCGTGGGCGCTGGGGTGCTGGGGCCCAAAGTTCACGGTAAAGGGCTGGTCGGCCTGCGGTTGGGTGATGGTGGCGGTGGTTTGGTTCATTGCGCAACGTACCCCGTTTCTGTTTTCACGTAACTGGTTACAGGTTTTCCATGTTCGCCAAACCAAAGCATTTCATTTTTAAGTCCTGCACTTTTATCCCAACCGTCAATCTTCAAAACGGCTAACTCGCTGGCCTTCTCGCACCACATCCGGTTCATACGTTCCGCTACATCAAACGGTAAATGTTGGAAAAACGGATGCATCACTCCCGGCCCGTTCACCACCATATCACCTCGCTGCACAAACAACCACGCCGAAAACTTCTCAGCTTCCAACAAGCGCTCCGCAACAACATCAGGGTTATCGTGACGCACAGGGCCAATGACTAAAATCACTTCACTTCCTCATACTTATCACTGTTCGCCTTATGATACGCGCACGTCTCACTCCCCTCCGGCGCCGTCAACGTTTCAATGTACGTCCGGCCTTCAAACCCGCCCAGCTTGGCTTTGCGCTCTTCCGCCACGCGCAGCACATCTTCCACGGTTTTGCCCTGAAGCTTCACCAACGCCGCCATCACGTCCATCAGGTCGGCACACTCTTTCACCAACTCGTCCACATCGTCGGTCAACGCCGCCTCGGTGGCTTCTTCCATCAATTTTGCCCGCAAAGCGTCGTCAAACTCGGGGCCGGAAAGCATCGTGTGCGCCACCTTGCACCCATCGGCTTCAAACAGCGGAACCCGTTTGTCCCGTACCAGTTGCTCAATCCGGAATGTCGGCATCGTTCGTCCTTTCGTTTATTCAATTTCGTCCAAGGCGTCGGCCAAGGCCCAGTCTTTTTCGGTCACAATGTTGCCGGCGTCCTGGGTGGAACACACAATCGTCACCAGACCCCACTGCACCGTCAACGCGGCATGGTGTTCTTGCACTCCAAACACTTCCACGGCTTTGCACGCAAATTCCCACGCCTCTTCAAAGTTGGCAAACTCCCATTCGCACACCAAACTGTTGCCTTCTTCCCGCCAACTCATCACGCAAAATCCTTTTTGCTGAACACATTGTCGCCGTCCGCCAAGCCCGCATTGCCCGTCATGGCCTCCCACTCGCTTTGCTTGTCAAAGCGGCGCAACTCTTGAGGCACATCCACGGGCTTGTACGCCACCCGCTGTTCCTTGGCATCGTAATAGGCTTCCACGTGGCCCGTCAGCGGGAAATCCTTCCGCAACGGGTGCCCGTCAAAGTCGTAATCCGTCAAAATGCGCCGCAAGTCGGGGTGGCCATCAAAGGCGATGCCAAACATATCCCACACCTCCCGCTCAAACCAGTTGGCGGCAGGGTACACACCCACCACGGTGGGGATGCTTTCTCCCTCCGCCACCACGGCCTTTACCCGTATCCGCAAGTTTTTGGCCAAACTCAACAAATGATACACCACCTCAAACCGCCCCTTCTCGGCCTGCGGCTGCCCCAACCAATCCACGGCAGTTACGTCCATCAACATGCTAAATTGACACCCCGCATCGTCCCGCAACATGGTCAACACCTGCTCCACACGGCCTTTGGGCACCACCACGGTCAACTCGCGCACGGCTACGCTATGGGCCACAACATCCGCCCCCAACGTCTGCACCACATGCTCCCGCAACGCCGCAAGGGCTTTCATGTCCAAATACACGTCCATGTGCGGGGCAGTGGTCATTCCATAATCTCCTTGTCAGAGCCGAAGGCGATGGGGGTTGAGGGGGCTCGCCCCCTCACGCCGCAAGGCGTCATGCCCGCGCAGGCGGGCATCCACGTCCCAAAACCATGGCCGTAGGCTATTCCATATTCCGCAAAGCGAACATGAGCTTGCCTCGCTGAAGCCTTGGCGTAAGCGGGTAAGCTCATGCCACCTCCTCCCCATCAATATGCATCTCATCCAAGCTATACGGGCGCTTCTCCCCGTGGGCATACGCATACGGCACCACGGTGCTGCCCCGCGCAAACACAGGCGTGCGGGCAATCTTTTTCTGCAACTGTAAAATGCCGTAAATCAACGCTTCCGCCGTAGGGGGGCAGCCGGGAACATAAATATCCACGGGCACAATCCTATCGCACCCCCGCACCACGGCGTAACTGTAGTGGTAATACCCGCCGCCGTTGGCGCAACTGCCCATGCTAATCACGTATTTGGGCTCGGGCATTTGGTCGTACAACTTCCGCAAGGCGGGGGCCATTTTGTTGGTCAGCGTGCCCGCCACAATCATCACATCGCTTTGGCGGGGGCTGGGGCGGAACATCGTGCCAAACCGGTCCAAATCGTACCGCGCCGCCGCACTGTGCATCATCTCTACGGCACAGCAGGCCAAGCCAAAGGTCATGGGCCACAAACTCCCCGCCCGTCCCCAGTTCACCACAGCCTCCACGGTGGTCAGCACATAACCTTTGTCGGCCAACTCGGCCTGCAAGTGGGCTTCGCCATCGGCTACAATAGCGTTTGAAGCTGAGGTAATCATATTAGCGGCCATAGCTTAATTCCTTTTCACGCTCCACAATCAAGAACATCATATTCCCACCCGTATGGTCTTGTGCCATTTTCTGGAATCCAAAGCGCTCATAAAGTTTTGTTTTATGAGGGTAAGTACCAAGTATAACTGTCGTTTTTCCGTCTTTAGGTAATGTTTTTTGAATCTCATTCAAGGCAAAAGCAACAATATCTCCACCAACACCCCGTCCTTGCAAATCATTCTCAACCCGCACCCAACTAATACCCCATGTATTCGGCTGAAAGAGTTCTTCCGTCACACAACCGGAACCAACCAATTTACCATTTAATTCAGCAATTAAAAATTGAGGTATCACTTCGCCCTGTTTTTCAAAGAGACTCAAATATTTATCCGCAAGTTTTATATAAGCCCCATCATTCCAAGCATACATAAAATCTCTTAAAGCTGGGATATCTGCTTTATCGGCAAAGCGCACATCTACTCCCATTCCAGCGCCCCACTCTTCCACTCATAAATGAACCCCACCGTCAGCACCCCCAAAAACACCAACATGGAGATAAACCCTTCCCACCCAATCGTGGTCAGCGCCATAGCCCAGGGGAACAAAAACGCCACTTCCAAATCGAACACGATGAACAAAATGGCCACCAAATAAAAGCGCACGTCAAAGGGCCTGCGGGCGGTATCAAAGGCTTCAAACCCACACTCGTAGGCACTCAGCTTTACTTTGTCCTTCTTGTACGTGGCCAGCACCCACGGCGCCGCCAGCATGGCCACGGCAATGCCCGTGGCCAACGCCGCAAACACCAACACGGGAAAGTACGATTCCATGCCCGCAACTTACTCCCACAACATGCATACAACAAGCTATATACCCCATAAATCTGCCCAAAAATCACACGCTCTGTGGCTTTCGTCCTTCGCAACGCAAACCTGAATGTGGCTCACTGAAGCATAGCGTAAGCGGCCAAGCTCAGGTTACTTCGCCACCCGCGCACAATACGCCACAATATGCCCCGCAATGTTCACCTGCGTGGCCCGCTCTACCTCGGTCAATGTGGGGGCGCGGCTTAATTCCAGCAGCAACGGGGGCTGGCCCGCCGTCCGTAATAAGTTTACCGCCGCGTAAGGGGCGGTATAAACCTTGGCCGCCGCCACTGCCAGTTTTTCTTCCGCCGGCGTAACCGCTACGGGCACCACACGGGCGTTGCCTTCTTCTTTCGGCCACAAAAAACCGGCAGGCGCTACGCGCTCTACCCCTGCAACCACCTTATCGCCCACCACAAACACCCGTATGTCCGTGCCCGTGGGGGCTAAAATTTGTTGCACCACAAAGGGGTGGCCACTGTTTTCCAGCGTGTCGGCAATCTGCATGGCCTCGCCCGTGTGGTTGGCAATATAAAGCCTGCGCCCCGCCGTGCCTTTGCGTACCTTAAACAGGCACGGGAATGGCAATTCATCCAGCACAATGGCCAACTGGGCCGCGCTGTTAAAAATCCAGGTTTTGGGGGTGGTGATGTTGGCCCTTCCAAACAGCCGCGCCATGGTCACGCTGTCGCCCATGGGCACACGGGTGGGGGGTAACACGCGCAACCCCATTCCCTTCAACGTTTCCACAACATTCCACGTATGGTCGTCATCCCACCGCAAGGCATAATGTACCAAATCAAAGCGTGGGAAGGGCTGTCCGTTCCACATTACCGGCCCCTGCCCGCCATCAAAGGCCAAACTCACGTCGGCGGGGTTTACCACATCAAACGTATGGCCCGCCCGTACCGATTCCTCCACCAGCCGCCGTACAAAACTGCTTTGCCCGTGGCGGGAATGAAAGCGGGTCAGCAACGCAAACCGCATCAGCGCTTCCTCCGGGGTTGGGCCGCTTGGCTTTTGCGGGTGTGTAATTTCACCACGGGGGTACTCTCGGGCGTTGCATGTTCCCGCTCCACCCAGTCACTTTGCGTCAGCTGACGCATCCGGCTGGCCGTGCGCTTAAACGGCTCGGCCGCATCTCCCGCCACGCACAGGTGTTCGGGGCTTGTGGCGGCACTCATCACCAAGCGTTTTTTGTGTTCGTACAATATGTCAATCAAGGCAATCAACCGTAACGCCACGTTGGCATCCCGCGTGGTCAGTTCGGGCACACCTTCCAGCACCACGGTGTCGCACACGCGCACCAGTTCCAAAAAATGTTCCCGCCCCAAAAATTTTTCGCACAGTTCGGCAAAGGTAAACCAACACGCCCTGCCTACCTGACGCTTGGCCACCATATCCGCAGGCAGCGGGGCGGCCACACCCACCGCAAACTGCTCAAACAACATCTGCAATTGGGGCGTCACAGCCTCCCGCCCTGCCACAATGTAATAGGCAGGCACATCGCTGGGCTTGGCGCGGGTATCTTGCCGATAATCCCGCCCTTCCCCAATATCCAAGGGTTCCAAATATTTCTGAAGGGTTTTGATAAACGGCATAAACCGGTCGCGGTTCACACCCCCTTGGAACAAATCCTCCATCCCCCAGTTGCTGGTGGCCACCACCACCACGCCTTGTTTGAACAACGCCTCCATCAACCGCCCCAGCAACATGGCATCGGCAATGTTGGTAATGTAAAACTCGTCAAAACACAGCACGGCACATTCGGCCGCCACATCCGCCGCCACCAACTGCATCAAATCTTGGCCGGGCTTGGTCACCATGTGGTGCATCCGCGTGTGCAGTTCTTGCATAAACGCATGGAAATGCACCCGCCGCTTGGGCAACGTCACACTCTCAAAAAACAGGTTCATCAACCAGCTTTTGCCGCGCCCCACAGGGCCGTACAGGTAAACCCCCATGGGCGGCGTCGCCGTATCCGCCCCCAAGGCCTGCAGCAGGTGCTCCAAACGGGTTACCACGCGCACATGGGCGGCATCGGCCACATAGCCGCCTTCCGCCAGTTTGGCTTTATAGGCCACCAGCAAGCTGGGCGTATGGGGTGTCAAAGTTCGGGCAGCGGCCATCATGTGTTGCGGATTTCTTACATTGTTCTAACGCAAGTGATACTTTACCCATTACCAAGGTTTGCACCAGACCAAAAGTGTGGCAGCCTCACTTATAAGCACATTAACCGTTACATTCGCACCACAACTTTATAAAGCACCCGCCACCATGCCCAAAACTCCGGAACCCTCGATCCTCCCCAGCTTCAGCGACCTACTCCCCACCATGCCCAACCTGCCGGGGCTCAACCTTATTTCCACCAGCACGGAAAAAACCATTTCCAACGCCGCCACCGCCTCGCTCAACTTTGGCAGCCAAGCCACTCAATGGGGCCTTACCATTGCCAGTGCGCTGGGCATTTTCATTGCCGGTTGGCTGGTGGCCAAATGGGTGATGAACCGCAGCCACCGCGCACTGGTGAAAGCCAAAGTGGGCGATACCGCCGCCCAGTTCATCGCCAGCAGCCTGCGCTTCGTCATCATCCTCACGGCCTTCATTTTCGCACTGCTGCAACTGGGCGTTCCAGGCACGTCCATGGCCGCCATTCTGGGTGGTATCACCATCGCCTTGGGCTTAGGGCTCAAAGACACTCTCACCAACGTGGCTGCCGGCATCATGCTGCTGGTCAACCGCCCGTTTGAAACCGGCGACTTCATCCAAATGGACGCCCACAAAGGTACGGTGAAACGCATCAACCTGTTCCAAACCGAAATCAACACGCTGGATAACATCCGTATTTTCGTGCCCAACTTGGTTATCTGGAACAGCGCCATCCAAAACCACACCCACAACCGCGTGCGCATGGTGGAAGTGTTTGTGGGCCTTGGCTACCAACATACCGCCGCCCAATGCCGCAAGGCGCTGGAAGCCGCCCTTGCCCGCGAACCCCTTATTTTGCGCGAACCCGCGCCCTTTGTTGGGCTAGATACTCTGGGCGACAACGCCCAAAACTACCTTGTGCGCGTGTGGGTGCGCACCACCGATTACGGCAAAGTGCGCTACACCCTTCTGGAACGCATCAAAGCCGCCACCGAAGCCCACAACCTCACCATCCCCTTCCCTCAACGCACCGTGCACATGGCCTTGCCAGAAAGCAATCCTGCTGCTACCAAACATTCACCCAAAGCTCGGAAAAAACGCTCATGAAACATCTCACCCTCATATTCGCACTTGCAAGCTTCTTAGCATCAACATCTCACGCTGCATCCCCCACCATCGTGGAACTCTTCACCAGCAAATACTGCCCCAGCTGCCCCGCAGCCGAAAGCTACCTGAAGGAACGCGCCACCGAAGACCCCAACCTCCTCATCGTCATGGAAAACGTCGACTACTGGGATGCCCCTAACCGCATCGACCCCCACGGAAACCCGGATTTTACCCAACGCCAGTACGATTACTCCAACCTGCTCTCCGATAGGCCCGGCAAAGTGTTCACCCCCCAACCCATCATCAACGGCGTCACGGTGGCCGAACCGCCCATGTTCCTCGGCTGGGGCAGCGCGCTGCGGGAAGGCCAAGCCCAAACCCCCGCCACCATCACGCTCACCACAACCAAAAACGGCATCCTCATCAGCCTCCCCGCAGGCCTGAAAGCCAACGCCCAACACGAACTGTACCTGCTGGGGCTAGAACGCGAAGAAGGCTCCCCCCTCTGGCGCGCCAAAGGCGTGGTGCAAGCGGGCCAAAATGGGGGCGATACCCTCACCATTCCCACCAGCCAGTTGCCCAAAGGCACCCACGTGCTGGCCCTGCTCCAACTCACGGGCCCCGGCAAAGTCGTCGCCGCAGGCCTACTCGCCCGTTAAAAAAATCTTCATTCCTCTCCTTCAGGTAAAGGGGTTAATGGGGTTTACCCCCTTACGCCAACGGCGTCATGCCCGCGCAGGCGGGCATCCAGGGCTTAAATCGACATACACCAAGCAGTCACAAGCCTTCATAACAAGCTACCGATAAACGACTCCCTAAACCCCCATCTCCGCCGCTGCCATAAACTCCTTCAACCGCTTGGTTTTGGGCTTGTCTAACATAGCCGGCCCCCCCCGCTCCACAACCTTCCCATGGTCCATAAACACCACTTCGTCCGCCGCTTTGCGGGCAAAGCCCATGTGGTGGGTTATCAGCAAAATACCAATGCCACGGGCCTTCACCAACTCCAGCAAGGCCAGCACCTTGGCGGTTTGCTCCAAATCCAACGCACTCGTAATCTCGTCCAACAACACATAGGTGGGGTTCAACACCAAGGCCCGCGCCAAGGCCGCCCGCTGGCGCTGCCCGCCGCTGGTTTCGTTGGGATACCTATCCATAAACCCCGCCATATCAAACTGGCCAATCAATTCCTCCAACGCCGTCGCCCCCGCCACCTTGTCGGGGCACGCCAGCAAACAGTTCTCCCGCAAGGTTAAATGCGGCCATAAAAACAATTGCTGAAACACCACCGTCACCCTGGGCCATGGCTTGGGCCCAACCCGCTCCACGCTGTCCGCCCCCGCAGGTAGGGGGAAGCCGTACACATGTCTATCCAGCTGCACGTCCCCCGCGTCCGGCGCATCCAACATGCTCAAACACCGCAACAACGTGGTTTTCCCGCACCCGCTGGGCCCCACCAAGGCCACCAACTTACCGGGCGCCAACTCCACATCCACCCCATCCAAAATCCGCCGTCCATCCGGCGCCATCTTCACAAGGGCGGTAGCTGTAAGCATGAAATTAATCTAGCTTCGTTGAATATAATGGGGCTGCAAGTAAAAAACTACCCGGTTTCTGACGATTGTACTTTTGAACCAACATCTCCATAACACCAGCATTCTGAAGTTCCCGAACAGCTGTATTAAGCATATTCCAAAGCCGCATATCATCATTGCTCACCATAAGAGTGTTTCCTTGAACACGTACAGGTTCAGAAGATAACAAACGTACAGAATGCGGATTTGATTCCATATAAAGCTCTGCATCTGCTTTACTAATCAAAGCCATATCGGCTTTGCGTGCCACAACAGCCATCAACGAATCAGCTTCCACGCTCATTGGTGGCATAGGAACGGGTTTCGCCAAAGGAAAACGCTCCTTCTGGGCTGTATCAATTGAGGTATTTTCAACAACAGTAATCTGAATATTAGCCTTATTCCAAGCATCCAAATTATTCGCGTAACGGTTATCATCTCTTCGTACATAAGCATAAATCGTTTGATAGGCCAACGGAGTCGTATGAGCAATAAATTTAGCTCGCTTAGCGGTTTCCCAACCACCATGACACATGGCATCTACTTTACCAGCCTGTAATTCAGCTGTTTGAACTCCCCAGTCCACCAAGGTTGTCCATTCCACTTTAATATTCGCTACACGGGCAATCTCATTCATATAATCAATCATGAGTCCTTTTAACTCACCCGTCTTTTCATCTTTCTCAATGGCTGGGGCGTAATAGTTATACCCGCACCGCAACACCCCCGTCCGCATCACCCGCTCATAAGCGCTCTCTTTGGCAGCAACAACTCCTTCCCCGCCCTTCGGCCCCCACACATGCCCCATCATAAGGCTCACAGCCACTGCAAGAACAAATGTCACAACATATTTCATCAAACTTTTCTTTCGTTTACCAACATACTAACATACCAACATCTAACATACTCTTCACTGTTCACTCAAATTCCGCGTAAAGCGGTGTTTCAGGTACAAAGCTAACCCGTTGATAGGCAAACACACCAGCAAAAAGAAGAACCCCAGCGCCGTGTAAATCTCCACCGGCTTGTAAATGCTGGCATTAATCCGCTGGGCAACCCTAAAAATCTCCTCCACGCTAATCAAACTGGCAAACAGCGTGGTGTGCAACATGGCCACTTGCAGCATCATCAGGGCTGGCAACATCTGGCGGAACATAATGGGCAACTGGATATGCCAAAACGTTCTGGGCGCATCCATCCCACACGCCCGCGCCGCCAACACGTATTGCTTGGGGAAGTCCGCCACCGTCACCCGCACCAAATCCGCCACACCGATGGTGTTCACCAACGCTAGCGTAAACGCCGCCGTAATAAACGGGTCAATCACCACGTTGAACATGGCCTGGATGGGGTAATGCAGCCAAAATAAAAACACCAGCAACGGAACGCCGGAAAGTATAAAACTCACCACCTGCGTGGGCAGCCCCACCTCGGTTTTATAAGCCGCACCCGCCATTCCAAGGGCCGTGCCACCCACTAACCCGCACGTCCACACAATCAACGCCAACTGCAACGTAACACCCAACCCCTCCAAAAACCCTTGGTGATACGTAAAAATAATATCCCACACGCCCATATCTAAGCCCTTTTGCAACAAACTAGCATAAATCCTTCAGCTTTGGGATGAGAAATTAAAAGGCTTTCCAGCAGTAGCCTACAGGCTTGTCTTTCTCAAACACCTTCACATCAATCAGCCGCGTGGTATCTGGCGGCAAGGTTACAGACAAACTGCCCTTCAACGCCAAATCCTTGGTGGTATCCAGCGTGTGGTTCACCACTTTGTCGCCGCTGGTGGCGGTGCTCATGGCCACGGCATTGTCGCCCGCCACCACGCGCACACGGGCCACAAGGCCGGCAGGAAGCTTGGCCGTTTGCCCCACTTTGGCAAAACTCAAACTGTAATTCACCACGTTGCCGTCCATGCTGGCGGTCAAATTCACACACTGTAACAACTCGCGGGATAACTTGGGTTTCAACAACTGCTCGTACGTGGCCACACTTTGCTTCAAGGCCAACAGTTCTTGTTCCATTTCTGTCAACTTGGTGGTGGCTTCTTCCCGGGCCGTTTCGCTCATGGTCACTTTGGTTTCGGCTTCGGCCCTCAATTTCCGTTCTTCGTCCAGCTTGGTCTTTACGTCAGCCATTTCAGCTTTGGCCACTTCGCCTTCTTTCTGGATCTTCTCCGCCAACTCCACCTTGTGCTGCATGGATGAAAAATCCAGCTTCAACCACGCCGGAGCCACCACCCCCGCCGACAACCCAAACCCCACAATCGGCAACGCCACGGCCAACACAATGGAACTCCAAAACAACCCTTTGGAAATATGCAACGTAATCGGCCGCTTGTCCGTTTCGTTACGCTTCATGATGAGAATGGTATAGGCAGGCATGAAACAGATATAACATATTCCAACACTCTCAACACCTCTTTATCTGATAATTTTACCCTATCCTTTCTTGTTTTTGCTTACCACGCTCCTATATATGGCAGTATGGGCACAATGGCAGTAAATTACCTATGGATTTCAAAAGAGGGCGTACCTTCTACCATTCCCTCTTTCTTGTTTTATCGATTGCAACAAAACACCCAAAATTACAAAAATGATGCGAAATTCACATTATGGCTCAACAACTTTTCATCTGTCGGAAACTATAGAATCCCTCCAAATCTCTCCATTCGTAACGTTGAAGAATTACCTCCGCTCTCTCCACTTGGTCAGGCAGCTACCATTGAAGGAGACTTCTGGATCCATATTGACCGTCTCAAACTACAGATTGTTGCTGAAACTCTTAAACAAAACCCCACTATACCAAGTGCCCTTTTTACAGATTTAGATATTCCCGACATTCGCCTTAACGACACAGCCCTACAGCAGCGCCTGCAATCCTATGGCATGGCCTTTGGTGCAACATTTCTCAAAGACTCCAAAGGCCGCATTCACATCAAAGACCGTTATGAGAATGGGTATATGGCCTTTTCACAAACGTCGTTAAGCACACTAGAACATATGATACATCATATGAAGGATTACCGTATGGCCGACCGCCATACAATCTTCTGGGCTATCCATAATTTTATGGATATTTATGCTCGCAAACAAGGTATCTCCAGCTGGATGGATTCCATAGGGCGTTTGCCTGTACAACCACCTTGCAACGATCACTCCCACCTCCCCTATGAACAAGCCGAACGACACACATAAAACAAAACCCCGCATCGCGGGGTTTTGAACAACCAGCAAACCTTAACGCTTGCTGAACTGGGTCGAACGACGGGCCTTGTGTTTCCCGTACTTTTTGCTTTCCACCACGCGGGAGTCGCGGGTCAGGAAGCCCAGCTTCTTCAGCACGGGGCGGTTTCCAGCCTCGTACAGTTCCAAAGCCTTCGATATTCCGTGGCGCAACGCACCGGCTTGGCCGGAGAGTCCACCGCCGTTGCAACGGGCAATCACGTCAAACTTACCCGCCATATCCAAGGCGAAGAAAGGTTGGTTGGCAATCATTTGCAGCACGGGGCGGCCAAAGTATTCAGCCATCTCGCGTCCGTTGATGGTAATGGTGCCCTTACCCTTGGTCAGCCACACGCGGGCAACGGCGTTTTTGCGCTTACCGGTAGCGTAAAAACGTCCGGCTTTTTCGTTGGCGGCTTTAATGTTCGCAGCAATGCTCATGGTTAGGCCCCCTTCTTGGCGGGTTTACCAGTGGCGTCAATCACCAAAGGCTTGGGTTGTTGGGCGGTGTGAGGGTGCTCGGCACCGGCATACACGTGCAGTTTGGTAAACATGTCGCGGCTCAGGCTGCTCCACTTGGGCAACATGCGCTTCACGGCGCGCTCCACCAAACGCTCGGGGAAGCGGCCTTCCAGCTCTTCCTTGGCGGTAATGGTTTTCACACCACCAGCAAAACCGGTGTGCTTGTGCCAAACCATGTTGTCTTTTTTGTGGCCGGTCAGCTTCACTTTTTCGGCATTAATCACAACCACATGGTCGCCATTATCAACGTGAGCAGTAAAATTGGATTTGTGTTTGCCCCGCAAAACGGTGGCAATGTGGGTAGAAAGACGTCCCAAGGGTATTCCCGTGGCATCCACCACGTACCAAAGGTTCTTCGTCTCTCCAGCTTTCAGGCTGGTCGTCATGTCCATATCAAGACACTCCTTTATGACTTGTTATAAAGGGCCTACTTATTGAAAAGTAAGGGTATCCAGAGCAACCTCAGGCCGCTCTCCTGCCATCACCATCAAGCAGTGGGCGGGTTGTAGGGGGTTTCAAGTATGATGTCAAGGATAAATCAACGAAAAACCCTTGCCAAAGCAAGGTAATTTCTATCATTTAAATATATTGGAAAAAAATGGAGCGGAAAAAGGGACTTGCACCCTCGACGTCACGCCAAAGGCGTGCAGCACACAAACACCCATGGCAAGGTGATGCTCTACCATCATCATTTATGTGTATGAAAAGAAAATGGAGCGGAAAAAGGGACTCGAACCCTCGACCCTCACCATGGCAAGGTGATGCTCTACCACTGAGCTATTTCCGCCCGTCGCTATCGGACAAGCGGGGTTATAAACGGCCTTCACGCGCTTGGCAAGGGGGTTTTTCAACTTAAACATACCTTGAAGGAAAAATAAGATAGGGGCTTGCGCGATGAATCGTTTCTGCCTATAACGCCCCAGCCGAAAGGCACCGCCAGTTGCGATCCCATCGTCTAGCGGTTAGGACGCTTCCCTTTCACGGAGGAAACCGGGGTTCGATTCCCCGTGGGATCGCCAAGTATTTCAAAGCCCCTTATGGGGCTTTTTATTGCCGATACATGCTGAGTATGATATATAAAGATATGAATAAATCAGCACATTACATGAAAATGGCTATTGAAGCTGCTGCAAAAGCCGAATGGCCCTTTGGTGCCGTAATCGTAAAAGATGGTGTCGTCCTTGCAGTTGCTGGCGCAGGTTCACCACACCCCGATGCCACCGCCCACTCGGAAGTGAACGCCATCCGTATGGCCTGCACAGCTTTAGGGACTGAATCGCTAAAAGGTGCAACCATGTACGCCTCATGCGAGCCGTGCCTCATGTGTTTTGCGGCCACGTGGTATGCGGATATTCATCATCTGGTTTACGGCAGCACGCTGGCAGACATGCAAACCATTTTAACTCACTCGGGTCCACATTTAGCTGCGCACCCTCAGCAAATAGTTTTAAGCGGGCTTATGATTGAATCGGGCCTATTGCAGGACGAGGTTATGGGTATGTACCGTAATCATCCTAAAGCAGTTACATGAATACCCCCCTCACCTTCACCCCTTCTGAAGCTGGCCTCCGCTTAGATAGCTGGCTGACCGCCCAGCTGGCGGCGGTGCAGCCCGCCGATGCCTACTCCCGCGCCCGCGTGCAAGCCCTTATCAAGCAGCACTACCTTACCCGCAACGGCGTTATGGAAGCCAACCCCGCCCGCAAAATCAAGGCGGGCGAGGCCTACGTGCTCACCCTCCCTCCGCCGGAAGACACCACCCTGCTGGCGGAAGACATCCCGCTGGAGGTGCTGTTTGAAGACGAACACCTGATTGTCATCAACAAACCCGCAGGCCTGCCTGTGCACCCCAGCAAAGGGCACCTTACGGGCACGCTGGTGCACGCCCTGTTGCACCATTGCAAGGGCACGCTATCCGGTATCAACGGCGAGCAACGCCCCGGCATCGTGCACCGGCTGGATATGGATACCAGCGGCGTCATGGTGGCCGTGAAGCACGACAAAGCCCACCGCAACCTCGCCCGCCAGTTTGCCAAACACAGCATCCACCGCAAATACGTCGCTTTGGTGCGGGGCGTGCCCAAGCCCCTCAGCGGCACGGTGGTGGGCGCCATTGGCCGCCACCCTGTCAACCGCCTCAAACGGGCCGTGGTGGCGGCGGGCACGGGCAAACACGCCATCACCCACTACCAAACCCTGCAAACCTTTGGCGCCACCGCCAGCTTGGTGGCTTGCACGCTGGAAACCGGCCGCACCCACCAAATCCGCATCCACATGGCCCACTTGGGCCACCCGTTGGTGGGGGATAAAATGTACGGCCCCCACGCCCCCACCACCCTGCCCGCCGCCCGCCAAATGCTCCACGCAGCCGAGCTGTCGTTCATCCACCCCATCACCAACACCCCCCTCGCCTTCACCTGCCCGCTGCCCACCGATATGCAAACCCTCCTTGAAACCCTCGCCTAGCCTCCCCATACTGTAAGTACCTGTCAGTTTCCCTCGGGCCGCCCCCTATACATGTGTACAAACATGAAAGGGTGACTTATGGCTGAGATTATTACGGGCTACCTGAAAACCATCCACGCCTACACCCCGCTTACTATGGAGGACGAGCAAGCCCTCACCCACCGCTGGCAACAAAAGGCCGATGCCAAAGCGTTGGACAAGCTGATGCAAAGCTATATGCGCTTGGTCATCAAGGTTGCCGCCGGCTTCAAAGGCTACGGCCTGCCGCTGGAAGAGTTGGTGCAAGAAGGGAACATCGGCCTCCTCACCGCCATCAACAAGTTCGATACTTCCAAAGGCTTCCGCCTCAGCACCTACGCCATGTGGTGGATCAAAGCGAGTGTTCAAGAGTACATCCTGAACAACTGGAGCATGATCAAAATCGGTACCAGCGGCACGCAAAAAAAGCTGTTCTTCAACCTCCGCCGCCTGAAAAACGAAGTGCTGGGCGATACCAAACTCCACCTCACGCCAGATGCTATTAAAAGCATCTCCAAAACCTTGGGGGTGAGCGAGGCCGATGTGGTCACCATGGACCAACGCCTCCGCCATGGCGACGAAAGCCTGAACGTCACCTTGGGCGACGACGACGACGGCAGCAACGAATGGCAAGACTTTTTGGTGGATAAACGCCCCACGGCCGAAGATGTTTACAGCCGCCTGCAAATCTCCCGCCGCAACAAACAACGGCTGGAAGCGGCGCTGGGCATTCTCTCGGATAGGGAACGCAGCATCTTCGTGGCCCGCCGCTTGGTGGAAGAAGCCAACGCCCGCACGCTGGAAGACTTAAGCCACGATTACGGCATCAGCCGCGAGCGCGTGCGCCAACTGGAAGAACGGGCGTTTGAAAAAGTGCAAGAGTTTATGAAATCCGCCGCCGCCGCAGGGTAATGCATAGAGTAACTTGAGAATGCGACACGTTGGGGGTTAAGGGGGTTTACCCCCCCTTACGCCGTAAGGCGTCATGCCCGCGCAGGCGGGCATCCAGGGCTTATGGCAACACTTAAGATGGATTACGCTCACGAGTCCAGATTACGCGCGGCGGGTAGGATGAGGTTTGCTGTAAGAATTACTAGAATCCAGCTTTTTAAACAAAACATATATCAATATATTCTCAGTTATGTTTAAAGTCCTCCCTATATCTCCCCACAACAACAAAGGATACCCCCATGAAACTCTACTACACCCCCGGCGCCTGCTCGTTAGGTCCCCGCATCTGCTTGCTGGAAGCGGGCCTGCCATTTGAAGGCATTGCCGTCAACCTCAAAACCCACACGGTAGAAGCCACGGGCGCCGATTACTACGCCATCGCCCCCAAAGGCTCCACACCAGCCCTCCAACTAGATAACGGCGAACTCCTCACCGAAAACCCCGTGATGATGCAATACATTGCCGATCAAGCCGGCAACAAACTCGCCCCCGCTCCCGGCACCATGGAGCGCTACCGCCTTCACGAAATGCTGAACTACATTACCAGCGAGCTGCACAAAGGCTTTTGGCCCCTGTACAACCCCGCCACGCCGGAAAGCTTCCGAGCTTTGGTGAAAGATAAACTCCACGGCAAGTTTGCCTACGTGGATGCCGTGCTGGCCAAAACCCCCTACCTCATAGGCCAAACCCTCACCCCCGCCGATGCCTACCTGTTCAACATCACCCTGTGGGCCGATAAACCGACGGTGCAGCTGGATCTCTCCAAATACCACCACCTCGCCGCCTTCATGGAGCGTATGAAAGCCCGCCCCAGCGTGCAAACCGCCATGAAAGCCGAAGGGTTAATCTAAAAGTTCGTTTGAAATCGCATTTCTACGGAGAAGAACGGGGGTTCAGGGGGTTTACCCCCTGAGACGCGGAACGCGTCATGCCCGCGCAACCTGTCCTACGAAGCCTTGGCGAAGTAGGAGGCGGGCATCCATGGTATAAAACCAGCGTAGGGTTCCATAAATGACTGCCTCCCAAACAAGCCGCCATCTGGCGGCTTCGTCTTGCCCGTCATCCAACCCTTCCCGTACACTCCCTGTATGGATAAAAAACCACATCCCCAAAAACCCTTCTCTCTCAACACCACCCGCGCCGATGTCGCCCGCATCATCCGCGAAGTCCAACAAGCCCGTGGCCACAGCTGCCTCACGCCTCTCCCTCACCCTGAAACCTTCAAACTCCCCGTGTTTGTACGGAACGAGCAGCGCCAAACCTTCACCGCCATCTACCTCCACTATTTCCGCAACCCTGAAGGCCGTTATTTCCGTATGGATGCCAACAATCTTCTGGAAGAAATCCCCGAACCCACCTTCGCCCACGCCCAAAGCCTATGGCACGGCAACCAAACCGTACATGGCAAGACCCGTTAAAGCTGTTTAAATAGTTATTGGTACATTTCAATCCAGCCAAAAGACGGCTGGTTTGAGTGAGCGAGGACGAAGACATGCCAAAGCATATCAAGGCCGAGCTCACCAAATCCAGGCTTTTTTGGGATGCGATTCAAATGTATCAATAACTATTTAAACAGCTTTAACTGTTCAACACCCGCCCCTCACCATCCAACACACTCTCCATAATCATCTCGGAGAGCGTCGGGTGCGGCAAACAGGCATGGAAGAAATCTTCCTCCACCGCCTCCACATGGCGCCCCAACACAAACGTACTAATCATCTCGGTGGCCTCCGCCCCGATGATATGCGCCCCCAGCAACGCCCCCGTTTTGGCGTCCAACACGGTTTTCACAAAGCCCGTGGGCTCGTCAATGGCCAACGCCTTGCCGTTGGCGGCATAGTTGAAGCGCCCCACCTTCACGGCATACCCCTTGGCTTTGGCGGCGGCCTCGGTGTAGCCCGTGCTGGCCACCTGCGGCGTGCAGTAGGTACAGCCGGGGATGTTCGTGTAATCCATCCCGTGAGGCTTGGCTTTGGCTTTTTTCAAGGCAAACGCAATATGCTCGGAGGCAACCACACCTTCGTGGCTCGCCACGTGGGCCAACCACGGGCCCCCCGCCACGTCGCCAATGGCGTACAGGTTGGGCACGCTGGTTTGCATCATATCGTTGTGCACCACCGCGCCTTTTTCCACCTTCACGCCCACGGCCTCCAGCCCCAACCCTTCCACGTTGCCCACCACACCGATGGCCAACAACGCCCGCTCAAACACCTTGGCTTCGCCGTTCAACACCACGTTCACGCAATCCTTGGCGGGGTTGGCTTTCAAGCCTTCCACCTTGGCACTGGTCCAAACATTCATGCCCTGCCCTTCCAGTTCCTTTTTCAACAGCTTAGAAACCTCCTCATCCTCCATCGGCACAATGCGGTCTTGGGCCTCCACCAGCGTCACCTCGGTGCCAAGCGCACTGTAAAAGCTGGCAAACTCCACCCCAATGGCCCCTGCCCCCACAATCAGCAAGGTTTTGGGCAACACGGCTGGCACCATGGCCTCCTTGGCGTTCCAAATCAGCTTGTTATCCGCCTCCAACACCCCCGCAATCTGCTTCGCCCGCGCCCCCGTAGCGAGTATGGCATGCCCAAACGTCACCACTTTCCCTTCCACAACCACGGTGTTTTTATCCTTCAACACGGCGGTCCCTTTGATCACCTCCACCTTGTTCTTCTTCATCAAAAAACTCACGCCCTTGCTCAGCTTCTCCGCCACCTCGCGGCTGCGGGCAATCACGCGGGTAAAATCAAAGCCTTCGTCTTTCACCTTCAACCCAAACTCGGCCGCATGGGCCAAGCTCCGCTTCATCTCCGCCGCCTTCAGCAACGCTTTGGTGGGTATGCACCCCCAGTTCAAACACACGCCCCCCAACACCTCCCGCTCCACCAACGCCACCTTCAAGCCCAACTGGCTGGCCCGAATCGCCGCCGTATATCCCCCCGGCCCGCCACCGATTACCACCATATCAAAGTTCATCATTATCTTGTCTCCAACTTCTGTTTAGCACGCCCATCCAAACAGTCATGAAAAATCCCCATATCCGTCCTTGCTGCAATGCGTCCCCCAAAAAATTTAACACTCTCAATTTTACATACCCAGTAATCTTTAACAGGAATACCAGCCCCTAAAGGAATAATATTCATCATAATCATTACGAATCCGATACATACGAACCAAAACACACATAAATTCTTCATGAATAGCCTCACATCATCAAACTTGGTTTTTCTAAATATTCTTTAATACTACCTAACAATTCCGCCCCCAAAGCCCCATCAATCACCCGATGATCCACACTCAGCGTCAGAACCAACTTCCCATCCTCACTCGCCTTCCCAACAGCCAAAATCGCCGCCTGAGGTGGGTTCACAATGGCCGCAAACTCCTCAATGCCGTACATCCCAAGGTTGGAGATGCTAAACCCGCCCCCTTCGTACTGTTCCGGCTTCAGCTTGCCCGCCTTGGCATCGGCCGCCAACTGCTTCATCTCGGCACTCAGCATCGCCAAAGGCTTTTGGTCGGCGTTGAACACAATCGGCGTAATCAACCCGCCTTCAATGGCCACGGCCACACTTATGTCCACGTTGCCGTACTGCACAAGGCTATCCCCCGCAAAACTCGCGTTGGCGGCAGGTTTGTCCCGCAACGCCAAGGCACAGGCCTTGATGATAAAATCGTTCAAGCTCAACTTCACGCCCTTGGCAGCATAGGCGCCGTTCAGGTCTTCGCGTAGATACATCAACCGCCGCACATCCGCCGTCATTTTCAGGTAAAAATGGGGCACGGTTTGCTTGGCCGCCGTCAGCCGCGCCGCAATGGCCTTGCGCATGGGGCTTAGGCGCTGGGAACTATCCCCTCCCCGCACCACCGCCGGCGCCGCCATCCGCAACGCATATAACCCGCCGCCACAGCCGCCTTGCACATCCTTCGCCACCACCCGCCCCCGTGGCCCGCTGCCCATCACGCCCGCCAAATTCACCCCCTGCTGCGCCGCCAACCGCCGCGCCAAAGGCGATGCCTTAACCCTGTTTGTCGTTCCCACAAAAGCAGGAATCTTCTCACCCGCTGGCACAGGTGTTGGAGCAACCACAGGCGCCACAGCGCTCTGACCTTTGGCCTCCGACCTCTGACCTTCTTTAACTTTCGGCTTATACCCCTCCGCCACCACCTCCTTCGCCCCCCGCAACACGGCAATCGGAACCCCCACCGCAATATCCGCCCCCACCTCGCCCACAATCATGTGCATCACGCCGTCGTCGCTGGCTTCAATCTCCATGGTGGCCTTGTCGGTTTCCACTTCGGCAATCACCTGCCCGGCACGGATGTTCTCCCCCACCTTGGCGGTCCATTTGGCCAACCGCCCCTCGGTCATGGTGGGCGAAAGCTGGGGCATCAAAATATCGATAGGCATGGTGGTCTCCTTAATCCAGCTGAATTACATTAGTTTGCAGATAGATTTTATACATCTTTATCGCTTCAAAAGTATCTTGTTTAAAGGGTTGGGGAAGATTTTCAATATCAAACCATCCGAACTCCGTATGCTCATCGTCCATCTTCACGTCACGACCATTCAGAGAAACTTCAAAGAGGAAATTCACTATTTGGATTTCATGACCATTCGGATATGTATAACTCGTACGAGAAGGATTCGTCAGCATTCCAACCAACCTAAATTCATTCCCTATTTCAATCCCAAATTCTTCAAGGGCTTCTTCCCTTAAACAATCAGTGATACTCTGACCAATCTCCATAGCGCCACCAGGATAACTCCATTCTCCACTATCGCTACGCTTGCCGCAAAGAATCTGTTTCTTTTCGTTTACAAGTAAAATCCCAACTCCGGGCATAATCAAACGTTCATTACCAACTTTTTGACGTATTCTCCATAGGTAACTTCCCACAAACCCCATTAGCGTTCTCCCCCCACAACCCGTTTCACTTCCCCCACAATATCCTCCACCTGAGGCACGCACAACATCTCCAGGTTTTTGGCGTAAGGCAGCGGGACAGGCTTTTGGCTCATCCGCACCACGGGCGCATCCAGTTCGTCCCAGCAAGAGTCCGAAATCACGGCCATCACCTCGGCCCCCACCCCCGCCGCCGCCCAGGTTTCTTCCAACACCACGGCTTTGTGGGTGCGGCTTACGCTGGCCGCAATCGCCTCCACGTCCAAAGGCCGCAGGCTCCGCAAGTCCACCACCTCGCAGGCAATGCCCTCCGCCGCCAAAGCCTCCGCCGCCGCACGGGCCTTCACAGCCATCATGGAATAGGCAATCAATGTCACTTGAGCGCCTGCCCTACGAAGACCATCGGGCGAAGTAGGGTCGCCATCCCCATAGATATCCACCCGCGCTTTGCCAATCTCGGTCACATAGTCGCCTTCGGGAACCTCGCAACTCAAGCCGTACAACACCTCGTGCTCCAACACCACCACGGGGGCGTTGTCGCGGATGGCCGCCTTCAACAACCCCTTGGCATCCGCCGCATCGCTGGGCGCCACCACTTTCAACCCGGGGATGCCCATGTACCAGTTCGCATAATCTTGGCTGTGTTGCGCCGCCACGTGGGCCGCAACCCCGTTCAAGCCACGGAACACAATGGGGCAACTCACCTTCCCGCCGCTCATGTAATGGGTTTTGGCCGCGCTGTTAATAATATGGTCGGTGGCCAACATGGCAAAGTTCCAAGTCATGTACTCCACAATGGGCCGCAAGCCGGCCATGGCGGCCCCCACGGCAATGCCCGTAAACCCGCACTCGGCAATGGGGGTATCAATCACGCGCTGGGGACCAAACTCTTGCACCATGCCCACGCTGCATTTGTAACTGCCTTGGTAATCGGCCACTTCTTCGCCCAGCAAAAACACGGCCTTATCAGCCCGCATCTCCTCGCTCATGGCATCCCGTATGGCTTCTCGGTAGGTTTTTTGCATAGCTTAATACCTCCCCCTCGTTGATTCATAATCTTGTTGGTATTCTTCTGCAGCTCGAGAAATTTCATTTGAATCACTATTCGTATCTGTAGAATCATCTACTCCATCATAAAGACTACATTTTTTTCCCAGAACTGTACTCGTTGAATAAAAGGCTTTCCCAGATAAACCGTAGGCGCAACCAGTTTGCGTATTGACAATATATTCATCTTTCACAAAAAATTTCCCTAAATCTGAGCAATCTTTAGTTTCTTTCTTTTGCCCCACAATGTACCCAAGCATTAAAGAACTAATAATTAAAAGAGAAATAACTACTGTTTTTAAGTCAATGTTTCCCATCATACAATCCTCTCTACAGGTTGGGGGTTAAGGGGGCCTGCCCCCTTAGACGCGGAACGCGTCATTGCGAGCGAAGCGCGGCAATCTGCCAAGCTGCGACCTTGCCAATCCTCTCCTAAATCACTCCACTCTGGGTTCATAGCTTCTATCAAAGCAATTTTTTTGGCCCGAGACCCCGCCTTAATTTGCTTCTCGCGATGAATCGCATCCCGAATATCTTCATACTGCTGATACCACACCAATTTTACCATGGCGTACTTATTTGAAAACACACCACCTTGACCACTACGGTGTTGGGCATCCCGCTTTTCACCATCGCTGGTGACACCCGTATAGAGTGTCGTATGCATATGGTTGGTGCGGATATAAACCATGCTGGTCATGACACCACCTTGGGAGATTGCCACGCTTCGCTCGCAATGACGCTCCGCGTCCAAGGGGCTTCGCCCCTTGACCTCCCTCCCATCGCGCCGCCGTACATCATCATTCCGGCACCACATCCGTCCAAAGCTCACTAGCATCAGGGTACGGCGCCGTCACCGCCCGCTCCGCCACAGCGTTCACTTCAGTTTTAATGCTTTCATCCACATCTTCAAACCATTCCGAAGTCTTCTTAAAGTTGGCTTTCAAATACGTTTCCAACCGCACAATCGGGTCGCGAGCCTCCCGAACCCCCTCCACATCGTCCCGCGTGCGGTACTTGGCGGGGTCGCTCATGCTGTGGCCGCGGTAGCGGTAGGTATCAAACTCCAACAACACGGGCTTGCCGGTCAACGCTTCCGCACGGGCCCGACGCACGGCCTCCACCACGGCAAACAGGTCCATGCCGTCCACGGTTTCCCCACGGATGCCAAACGGCGTACCTCTCTCCACCAGGTTCCCCGCCGCCGCCCGCGCCACACTGGTGCCCATGCCCCACTTGTTGTTCTCAATCACAAACACCACGGGCAACTGCCACAGGGCAGCCATGTTGAAGGCCTCAAACACCTGCCCCGCGTTCATAGCACCGTCACCCATAAACACGTAGGCCACGCGGTCGGTTTCGCCGCGATATTTAGCCGCAAACGCCAACCCCACCCCTAACGGCACCTGCGCCGCCACAATGCCGTGCCCGCCCCAAAAATGTTTGCTGGGCTCAAACATATGCATGCTGCCGCCCTTGCCTTTGCTGATGCCCGTGGCCCGCCCCGTCAATTCCGCCATAATCTCGTCGCCGCTCAAGCCGCAATCCAACGCCATGTTGTGGCAGCGGTAACTGGTGATGAAATCATCCATAGGCCCCGCCGCCAGCTTGGTGCCCGTGGTGGTGGCCTCTTGCCCAATGGCCAAATGGCAAAACCCCTGAATCTCTTTGTTTTGGTACAAACTGGCCGCTTTTTCTTCAAACCGGCGGGCATACACCATGGTGCGGTAAGCCTGCTCCAACTGCGCCACACTCAACCCCAACACCTCATGGGGCAACACGGCACCACCTTCTACGACACCTACGCGGGTGGTTTTGGCTTTGGTTTCAGCGGCTTTGGGCTGGGCTGCAGCGTTCATGGGGGATATTCCTCGTCTCTCCCTCGCACCATGCCAAAATCAACCCCAAACACCAAGAACAATCGTTTGTGCAACGCACCAATAACCTAGCAAAACAGCCCACTCCCGCGCCACCTTGTCAGATGTGATTTAGGTCAAACAACCACTGTCTCAGCTATTTCCCCAGCACCTTCAACACCGCCCCATCAAACTGGCCCGAATCCTTCATGCTCGCCAACGCCATATCATCAGCCATGGCAGCACGATGGCTGCGGGCGCTGGTCATGGCGATAAACGCATCCGCCGCCCCCAACACGCGGGCCATACGGTGAATGGTATCTCCCGCCAAGCCCATGGGGTATCCGCTGCCGTCCATGCGTTCGTACATCTGGTTGATCACCGCCACCACGGGCAAATCAAAGTCCAACTCGCCCAAAATGGTCTGGGCGTTTTCAATGTGGGTTTGCAGGTCGCGGCGCTCGGCAGGCGTCAGCTTGCCTTTTTTGGCCATCAAATCGCGGGGTATCAGCAAACGCCCCACGGCGGAAAGCTGGGCGGCGTAAAACAGTGTGGCCCGCTCCGCCACAGGCAAATTCATACGGTTGCCAAGGCCTACCACGGTTTTGGCCAAACGGGCATGGTGCCCCGCCAAGTAGGGGTCGCGGGCTTCCACCATGCGCACCAAGGCATCCATGGTTTGGCCCAACAGCTTCACACGGGTGCTGTTACGCTGGCCCATCAGGTGCAGCGTTAACGCCAACATCAACGCCCCCAACACGGCGGTGGCAAGGCCAGTTAAGGCGTACAAACCGGGTTTGTACAACTTCATGGCTGCCAAGGCATCCGCCGCCTTAAATTCTTGAAGCACGGTAAACGGCGTGCCCACCACAGGCGCCAAGTTAGCAAACGTGCGGGTGTCATCCACCACGCTCAAGGTTATGGCATGGCCTTGGTTGGCACGGGCCATAATATCGTCCACGCTGGCACCAACCGAAGCCAACGCCTCCGCCCCCACCACATACGCCTCGTTGTTCACGTCTTGCAAAATGGCCGTACGCTCACCTTTGCGGTCTTGGGCGGTAGGTGCCGCCAAAGCCACCAACTTATCACCCACAGGCAACGTAAGCCATAAAACCCCGCTCACAGGCGTTTCCGTACCTTCTTGGCTGGGCTGAAACACGGGCCGCAACACATCCAACACCACCACACCACCCGCCATCCGCAGGGGCAACATTATCCCTTGGGCCGTGCTCACCACATGGCCTATCAACGTCGGCTGTTCCGCCAAGGCAGGGGGCACAGCCCCTTCGCTCACCAACGGGGCTCCGTTGCCACCCAACACGTGCGCGCCTATGGCTTTGTTACGGCTCACATAATCTTTCAAAACCTGTTGCATGTAAGGGGCTTGGGCGCGTAACGATTCCCCCATGCCCGCATCGTTCCCCGTCCCTGTCATTTCCGCCACGTACAACCGCACCAACTGGGCTTTGGCAATGGTGTCTGCGGTGGCATTCACCCCAGCCAACCATTCTCCCACCAGGTTGGCGCGGGCCTGGCCCTGCAAGGCCACACGGGCCGCCGTATCCTCCACCAACTGGTCTTGGCGCTGGCTTATTAAGGCTTGCGAAAGCAACAACCCCATCGCCAACACCCCCAACACCACCAGCAACACCCAGCCCATAAAGTTGGTCAAAGGCACATTACCTTTGTAGCCGCTCAAACTGCGCAAAGCGGCTTGCTGAGCAACGCTGGCAGGCACGGTTCTGTCAGCAGTAGGCTTTACCACATTGGGTGATGCTTCAGGTTTGCGGGCCATGGTCATGTTCTTTCTGTTCCACACATCTTACACTAATTCAACGGGTCTACAAACACCCAACGGTTGGTTTCGTTCACGGCGTAATAGGGCTTGTATTGCATCACGTCGCGGTCAGGCAAAGGCATCAACGCCAGGTTGTCCAACACCCAATGGGTATCGTTCAGGCTGGTTATCAAAATGGCATGGGGTATGTCCCGCACGGTATCCTGCACCACCGCCACCCGCAAACGGCTGGCAGGCCACCCCAAGGCTTTCAGGGTTACGTATTTGGCAATGGCGTAATCCTCGCAATCCCCGCTGTTGTCCACAAATTCACGAGGTGTTTCCCAATAATCGCTTTTGCCCCACAACTCGCTGTCGGTAATATAAGTCCACGTGTTCAAAAAGCGGTGGGTGGCTTCCATTTGCTCGCGGGCGGGCTGCCCCTGCTGCTCGGCCACAAACGCACTCCAGCGCCGCATGGCGCTGCTGCTACAAGCCTCTTCGTTTTTCAAACAGGCCTGATACCGCCCCTGCTCCGCCTCAATCCGCCCCAGCACGTCCACCCATTTGGGTATGGCCCGTATGCTGTTGGCTTTAATCTCAATCATGCCAAACAATCCATCGGCCGCATAAGCGTTAGGCGATACCCAACACGCCACCAGCGCACACACATACCGCAACCACACACCGCCCTGCTTCCCGCGCCCTGCCCCCAGCATCCTACCTCTCCGTCATGGCGCGTTCCCGCGCTTTGTTAATGGGCTTCATCAAGTATTGCATCACGGTCTTTTTGCCGGTCAACACGTCCACCGTGGCCACCATCCCGCTTTTAATGGGCAGCTTGTTGCCGTCGCGCTGCAAATAGTTTTTGTCGGTACGTACCTGAACCTTATAAAACGTCTCGCTCTTGCCGTTCTTGTCTTCCGTAAAGCTGTCGGGGCTAATGCTTTCCACCTTGCCTTCCAACCCGCCATAAATGCTAAAGTCGTAGGCTGTCAGTTTTACCATAGCCGTAAGCCCGGGCCTTAAAAACGCAATGTCTTGGGGCTTCACTTTGGCTTCCACCAGCAACGTTTCTTCCAACGGCACCAATTCCACAATGTTGGCATTAGGCTGCACAGCCTGCCCCACGGTGTTCACCAACACCTGCTTCACTTCGGCGGTTACGGGGGCCTTCAGCATGGCGCGCTCCACTTTGCCTTCATCAGCCTTCACGGCTTCACCCAAACGGCCAAATTCTTCGCGGGCCTTGGCCAACTCATCACGGGCATCGTTGGTTACCTTCAAAACCCCCTCCTGCAACCGGGCTTCCGCTTCTTTCAAAGCAGCCTCCGCCCCGCTGATGCTCAACTGCGCGGTGCTATACTCCTTCTGGGCTTCCACCACCGCCCGCTCCAACTTCAGCAAATCCACTTCGCTAATGGCACCTTGGGCCAAATACGGCTTGGCCATGTTATATTCTTTGCGGGCCAAACCAAGCTGTTGGCCCAAACTGCCTGTGGTGCGCTGGGCATCGGTCAGTTCTTGTTTTTTCTGCTCCACCACTTGCTCAAGCGCGCTGGTGGTGCTTTCCAACGCTTGCTTTTTGTTGTCGTACAGCTTTTGGGTTTCCGCAATAAATTCCACCGTCCCGCTGGGGTCAATCACCACCTCGTTGCCATCCACCAAAGCTTCCAATACCGCAATGTTGGCTTGCAAAAACTCACGGCGATTCACTTTTTCGCCCACACCGCTCAAAGCCGTGGTGTCGTCCAACCTAACCAACGGCTGGCCTGCCTGCACAATATCGCCCTGCTTCACCAAAATCTCGGCCACCACACCACCTTCGGGGCTCCCCACGGCTTGAACCTTCCCGCTGGGTATCACCACCCCATCACCCCGGCTCACTTCATCCAGCCGAGCCACGTTGGCCCAGATAAAAAAGAACGCCACAAACGCCAACAACGCCCAAAAAAAGAAGGTTGCCAACGGGTGCGCGCCCCGCAACGTGGCCTGCCGCACATCGTCCATAAACTCGCCATCGTCCCACGCCTCGTGGTGCATGGCATCCCACAACATTTTTTGCACTTTGTAGCCAAAATTGTTGGCCGCTTCCTGTCCTTCCGCAGCTTTTACGCGGATACCAAACTTCTCCGCCACGGCATTATCCAACAGGTCAAACCGCTGGGGCTGCTTCACCAAAGGTTTCTCGTCGCTCATGCCTTCCCTCCCTGCAACGCCTTCGCTGCATTCTGCTGCAACATGGCCAACACTTGGGCCTTTGGCCCGTCGGCCACCAGCTTGCCGTCATCAATCACCAACAGGCGGTCCACAAGGTCAAGCATGCCAGGGCGGTGGGTAATCAACAGCAACGTGCGGTTTTTCAGCCATTTTCCCAGCCGGTCTTTCACCCACGCTTCGCTGCCGCTGTCCATTTCGCTAGTGGGGTCGTCCAACACCACAATGTTCCCTTGCTGCATAATGGCGCGGGCCAAACCTACGGCTTGCCGCTGGCCCCCGCTCAAGGCCTCGCCCCGCTCGCCCACGGGCAAATCAAACCCCATGGGGTGGCGGCGTATCAGGCGGTACGCTCCGCTCACCTCCACCGCCGTCATCAGGTCGGCATCGCTGGCGGTGGGGTTGGCCAACATCAGGTTTTCCCGCAAACTGCCCCGAAACAAATACAGGTTTTGGGGGAAGTAACACACGTTCGCCCGCACTTCCGCAGGGTCTAGCTGGCGTATCTCCAGCCCATCCAGCAGCACACTGCCTTCAATGGGGTTATAAAGGTTCAACACCAAACGGCTCAAAGTGCTTTTCCCGCTGCCGGCACGGCCAATCACCCCCACCCGCTCGCCGGGTTTGATGGTAAAGTTCAAAGCATTCAAACTGGCTAATTTGCTGCCCGGGTAGGCAAAACTGACATTCTCAAACGCAATCTCCCCCTTCAGCTGCCCAATGTGCACAAACTGTTTGCCGTTGGGGCGTTCCACAGGGCTGTTCATAAATTTGGTCAGGGTTTGCATGCTGTTTTTCATTTGGGCATAGCGGGTGAACAACCCCGCCACGGTGCCCAGCGGGGCCATCGCACGGCTCAGCAACATGCTGCTGGCAATCAAGGCTCCCATGGTCATGTCGCCGTTGGTTACCATGTAAACGCCCCACACAATTATCACCGCATACGCCACCTGCTGCAAAAAGGCGTTAAAGTTTTGCGCTAAGTTGGATAAAAACCGTGTTTTGGTGCTTAACTTGGCCCCCACGCCGGATAACCGCTCCCACAACCCCTGCGCCGCACTTTGGCTGCCCATACTTTTAATATTTTCCAGCGCAAAAATAGTTTCCACCAAGTGCCCGTGCTTCATATCCAGTTCTTTGTTCACCTCACGGGTTAAGCCCATCATGGGGCCTTGCACCACGGCGCTGGCGGCAATCAGCAAGGGCACGGCCACCAACGGCACCAACGCCAAACTGCCCCCCAGCATGAATATCACCACAATGTATAAAAAGATAAACGGCACATCCACCAACGCCACCACGGTGGTGCTGGTAAAAAATTCCCGCAAGGCGTCATAATCCCGCAATTGGTTGGCAAAGGCCCCCGCGCTGGTTTTGTTTTCGCCCAATCTCAGGTTCAACAGCTGGGCGTAAATCTTACTTCCCAGCAAAATATCTGCCCCCTTGCCCGCCACATCCACAAAATACACCCGCAACTGCTTAAACAAGCCCTCAAACACGTAGGCCGCCATCACACCCACGGTCAACATCCACAAGGTTTCAAAGGCTTGGTTGGGCACCACGCGGTCGTACACGTTCATGGCAAACAAAGGGGTTAAAATGCCCACCATGTTAATGGCAAACGCCGCCAACAACACTTTGTTATATAAGGGCCTAAACTGACGCACCGTGTCCCAAAACCAGGCTTTGGCGGGGTCGGCCATCTCGACCCCCATCTCCATGCCCAAACTGGCCCGCACCATAATGGTAAACCCGCCGTACACGCCCTCAAACTCGGGCAATGTCTCGTAAACCTGCTCGGCCCCCGTAAACGTGTCTAAAACCGTAAAGGCATCCCCTTCCCGCTTCATCAGCACACACGCCCGCCCGCTGGACATCATCACCACCGCCGGCAACACATGAGGGCTTATCTGCCCCGCCCCCCGTTTCACCACACGGCTGGCAAGCCCCGCCTGCCGCGCCGCACGGGTAAACAGCTGAGGTGTCAGGCGGTTTCCCACCAAGGGCAAGCCTGAAAGCAAACTGGTCAACGTCACATTCAACCGGTAATGCTTGATAAAAAACAACAAACACCCCTGCAAGCTGTCCTGCGTATCCGCCTGAAGGGTGGCTATTTGAGTCATGGCCGCAGCATAGGCTTAAACAAGCCCCCCCATAAAGAGCCTCCCTATCTATCTCCAAGCCCTCCGTGGCGCTTTGGCACAGCCTCACACCACCCTTCAACCTCAAATCTATCTGTCAACAAAAACCTATTGCCTACCCCCTAACACCTAACGCCTTCCTATACCCCCCTGTCAGAAAAATGTCATTTAATACTTGCATACGCTTGTGACCCGCTCTATATGGTATGCAAGTCGTGATGAAATCTGCGTCAACCCTCATCGCGGCAACCAACAGAGGGAGAACCTGTTTATGAACGTACGTAACTTGGCCATCGTGGCCGCTACCATCAGCCTTATGGCCAACACCGCCATGGCGTCCAGCCTGCAGGAAGCCATCGCCAAAGCCGTGGCCACCCACCCCGAAGGTTTGTCGGCTGAGAAAAACCAAGCCGCCATCGGCCACCAAATCGATATGGCCAAAGCTGGTTACCGCCCAACTGTTGATTTGACCGCCGGTACCGGTTACGAACACTCCATCAACCCCTCCACCCGTTTCCGCGCTGGCCGTGGCTTGGATGCCAAAGAAGATGACCGCGATCTCTGGCGCTCTGAAAGCCGCCTGACCATCCGTCAGATGATCTGGGATGGCCGCCAAACCCAAAACCGCGTGGCCCAACAAACCATGCGCTTTGAAAGTGCCGCCGCCCACGTGACCGACGTGAAAAACCAAATCGCCCTGCGCGCTGCCGAAAGCTACCTGAACGTGCTCCGCACCAAAGAACTGGTGGCCCTGGCCGATGCCAACCTTGCCACCCACAAAGAGTACGTGGGTAAAATCAACGAACGCAGCAAAGGTGGCCGTGCCGCCGGTGCCGACGTTCGCCAAGCCGAAGGCCGCATGAACCTGGCCGAAGCCAACCTGATTGCCGCCCAAGGCGAAATGAAATCCGCCGAGGCCGATTACCTGGAAGTGGTAGGCGAAATGCCCGCCGGTTTGGCCAAAGATGCCACTCCGTTCAGTCAAATTGCTGCCGATACCAGCGGTGCCATTACCCGCGCCATGGGTAACAGCCCGGTTATCGCTGGCGCCCAAGCCAACATCAAGGCCGCCCGTGCGGAAGAAGCCGAAGCCAACTGCCCCTTCTGCCCCCGCATCGAGGCTGAAGGCGGTGCGTCCCGCAACCTGAACCTGGATGGTACCGAAGGCGTGAACCACGACTTCACCGCCATGCTGTACCTGCGCCAAAACCTGTACAACGGCGGTCACGATATGGCCCAAAAAGCCGAACGTACCAGCCGCGTGGCCGAAGCCACCGACGACTTGGAAAAGCAACGTCGCTTGGTAGAACAATCGGTTATCAAGGCCTTTGCCCGTATGGACAGCGCCAAAAACCGCCTGCAACCCCTCACCCAGCACGTGCAAGCTGCCACCAGCACGCGTGATGCCTACCGCAGCCAGTTCGACCTCGGCCAACGGAGCCTCTTGGACTTGTTGGACAGCGAAGTGGAGCTGAGCAACAGCCGCGCCGCCCTCATCAACGGTAAGTTTGATGTGGATGCCGCCGCCTACGCCGTACTGGCCAACACGGGCGATCTGGTACCTGCCAGCCCCGTGGTTGCCGCCAAGTAAGGCCTACACCCCTCAGGTGGGGGTGTCAGGGCTTGCAAAAAAGCCCTTTCGTCCCCACCTATAAGAGGTACACTGATTTCAACCAAGGCTACCAACAGCCTCAAAACCTAAGGAACGAACCATGGCCAAACCTACCACCCCCGTTGCCGAAAGCCTCACCGCCACGTCTGCCCCCGTTGCCGCTGCCGAAAAGGCCGCCATGGACATGGGTGCCAACGTAAAGTGCGTGCTCGTTCCTGAAGAAAAACCCGCCAAAACCGAATGCGGGTACGATATCATCGTCCAACCTCCCGTAGGCAAAGGCGTGTTGGCCTACCTGGTTGGCCCAGGCGCCAACGTGGTGCTGAAGGGCGTGGATGCCGATGCCGCAACTTTCACCAAAGAAGGCGAAAACCTCCGCATCACCACCGCCGAAGGTGGCGAAATTTTGCTGCTGGACTTCGTAACCGCTGCCAAAGAAGAATCCTGCACCAGCATCACCACCGATGCCGGTAAAATGGGAGCTGGCAAACTGTTGGCTGGTTTGGGCGCCCATGAAAAAGTGGCGGATGTTGAACCTGCCGCCGGCCCCGAACGCGCCCCCGTGCGCCCCGCCGCACCTGCCGTCGTTCAAGGCCGTGGCGGCTTTACCGCCCCCACCATCGATGGCGATGGTTTCGGTATCGGCGACAACGTGCTCTCCACCATCATCGCTCCCTTTGCCATCCCCTTCGGCCGCGATAGCATTGATTACAAAGATTACCCCACCAGCGAAGCCGACATCGTGGGCAAGCCTCCCGTGGTTGTGCCCCCCAACGCTCCTCCTGTAGCCAACGACGATACCGCCACGGTATCCTGTGGCGTAGTCTGCGGCCACAGCGTGACCATCAACGCCCTTGCCAACGATACCGACAGCGACGGCAACCCCCTCACCATCACCGGCATCAGCGGCCTCAACCCCGCCCAAGGTACCGCCAGCATCGTGGGCAACCAGATCGTGTTCACCCCTGCGGCTGGTGTTACCGGCGCCGTGGTGTTCAGCTACTCCGTGAGCGACGGCCACGGCGGTACCGACACCGCCACCGTCACCGTCAACGTCACCAACACGCCTCCCGATGCCGTGAACGACACCACCACCACCGCGTTCAACACCAACGTGACCGTGAACGTGCTGGCCAACGATACCGATGCCGAGTGCAAACCCGGCGTGCGTGTTACCGGTGCCAGCATCAACCCCGCCCAAGGTAGTGTGGTTGTGAACGCCGACGGCACCATCACCTTCAACCCCGCCGACACCTTCACCGGTGTAGCCACCATCACCTACTCCATCGCTGATGGTTGCGGCGGCACCGATACTGCCACCCTCACGGTCACCGTAGGTACGCCTCCTAACCACAACCCGGACGCCGTAAACGACGTTGCCACCGTAAGTTGCGGTGTGGTGTGCGGCCACAGCGTGACCATCAACGCCCTTGCCAACGATACCGACAGCGACGGCAACCCCCTCACCATCACCGGCATCAGCGGCCTCAACCCCGCCCAAGGTACCGCC
>JBAQUT010000051.1:0-19318 GCA_049297695.1 Alphaproteobacteria bacterium
GGGTTAAGGGGCGCAGCCCCTTACGACGCAGTCGTCATGGCGAGCGCAGCGCGGCCATCTCCCAAGTATAATGTTGGTACACTCGCAACCGACAAACCAGCGGGTGCAGGGGGTGCAACCCCCTGCCGTCCCCCTGCGTCATCCTCGGGGAGCACGGCCCACAAATCTACCAGATACCCCCACCCCCACGCCGCGCGGCAACCCGGGGACCCACGCGCAAGTGCTTCACAAAGCCGTTCAAGATACTCTTGCAATAAAAACAAACTCCAAACCAGGCCTGTCAGGCGCATCTCGTATTTCTTCAATAGTAAACCCAATTTTAACAAGCGCTGTTTGTATCTCATCCTTTGTACGAAAACGAAGTGTCGAGTGAGATTTTAAGATTTGGCCATCAGATTCAAATACGTAAGTCCAAACAAAACTAACCAGACCATCAGACACATCTGTTACCTCACACCATCCTTCTACAATTCCCACTTTGGGTATGTTCAAACGGCAATATGTCTTATCACGCGTCCAATTTTCCCATGCTTTCTTAGCTGGGTCTCTAACCTCAAATACTAAATAACCATTTGGTTTAAGAGCTTTCTTAATACACCTAAGATTCTCTTCCCATGTAGCATCAGTCACAAAAACTTGAGCAACGTTTCCCACCATCACTGCCAAGTCAACTTGCAGGAGAGGCAGAGCAGACGTATCTCCCAAAATCCAACGAATATTATCTGCATAGTTTTTGCCACGGGCTACATCTAACGAGGCGCTAGCTGGTTCTAAACCAACAACATCAAATCCTTCTTTACTTAACAAACACGAAAAACTACCTGTGCCACATCCAACATCTAGAACTGATTTAGCTTTCAGATTTTTAACGAGAGCCAAATAGTGCACTAAGTCATGTCGCTCACCATCAAAAACGTCATAGATTTCTATCAGTCGCTTATCTTCAAAAATAGCATCTGCCATTAAATAAAACCCTTCTAAACATCCAAATTCACCACATTCAACGCATTGGCCGTAATAAAGTCCTTCCGCGGCTCCACCACATCGCCCATCAGCGTGGTGAAAATCTCGTTGCAGCGCAGGGCATCGTGCACCGTCACTTGCAGCAACGTACGGTTGTTGGGGTCCAGCGTGGTTTCCAACAGCTGCTCGGCGTTCATTTCACCCAAACCTTTGTAGCGCTGAATAGCCCAGCCCTTGCTGCCCGCGGCCAACACGGCCTCGGCCAACGCGCCAGGGGTGGCAAAGGTTACAGGTTCTTCGCCCTGCTGATACACTCCGCCCGCCATCAACGGCTGCAAACTGGCCGCCACGTTCAGCAATTGGCGCAACGCGGGCAAACCCATCATGCTCCGCGTCAACACGCGGCTTTCGGGTATCGCCTCTTGCGTCCACGTAATGTTCAGCATCCCGTGCCCGTCGCTTTGCGGTTGCGCGGCCACCTGCCAGTTGGTGCCTTCGGTGCGCTGCATTAACACCTTGGCCACGCTGCGGGCCAAATCTTCGGCTTGGGGCAAGGTGTCCAAATCCGCCCCGCTGGCCTGAGCCGCCACCAACGCCCAACTTACAAGCGGGCTTACCTGCTGGCTTTCCAACTGCTTCACCAACGCACGGGCTTGATTGCCCAGCTTGAAGGTGGCTTCCAAATCCGCCCCCACACGCTTCTCGCCGTTTTTCAACACCACGCTGGCACCCGCCAACCCTGTGGCGGCAAAAAACGCATCCTTGGCGGTTTCATCTTTCAAGTACTGCTCATTTTTCCCTTTGGCGGCGCGGTACAACGGCGGCTGGGCAATGTACAAGTACCCGCCCTCAATCAACTGCGGCATGTTGCGGAAGAAGAACGTCAGCAACAACGTCCGGATATGGCTTCCATCCACGTCCGCGTCGGTCATGATGATAATCTTGTGGTAACGCAGCTTTTCCACATTAAAGTCATCAGCCCCAATCCCCGTGCCCAACGCCTTCACCAACGTTCCAATTTCGGCATTCCCCAAAATCTTGTCAAACCGTACCTTTTCCACGTTCAAAATCTTCCCGCGCAACGGCAAAATCGCTTGGGTTTGGCGGTGACGCCCTTGCTTCGCACTACCGCCCGCACTGTCCCCCTCAACAATAAACAGTTCGCATTTGCTAGGGTCTTTTTCGCTGCAATCCGCCAACTTTCCAGGCAAGCTCGCAATGTCCAACGGGCTCTTGCGGCGCGCCAACTCCCGCGCCTTGCGGGCGGCATCCCGCGCCACAGCACTTTCAATTACTTTATTGATAACCGCCTTAGCATCGTTGGGGTTTTCTTCAAAAAACGCCGTCAACCACTCGGTTACCACCTGCTCCACCACGGGGCGCACTTCGCTGCTCACCAATTTGTCTTTGGTTTGGCTGCTAAATTTCGGGTCGGGCACCTTCACACTCAACACGCAGGTCAACCCTTCGCGGGCATCATCCCCCGTCAGTGGTGCGGTCATTTTGTTCTTTTTAAGGATTCCGCTTTCTTCGGCATATTTGTTAATCACCCGCGTCATGGCCGCACGGAAGCCAATCACGTGCGTCCCCCCGTCCCGCTGGGGGATGTTGTTGGTAAACGGATACGTGTTTTCGCTGTACCCGTCGTTCCACTGCAACCCGCACTCCACGGTGATGGTTTTATCCCCCGTATCCTTGTCGGCCTTGAAATAAATGGCGTCGCTGGTAATGCGCGTGCGGCTGCGGTCAATGTGCTGCACAAACGCCTTCACCCCGCCCTCGTAAAACAGCACGGTTTCTTTGGGTTTCCCAGCCTCGTCCAGCGTGCGTTCATCCCGCAACGTAATGTGCACACCGCTGTTCAAAAACGCCAATTCCCGCATGCGGTTCAGCAAGGTATCGTAGCTGAATTCCACCGCCGTAAACGTCTCTTTGCTGGGCGTAAATCGCACTTCCGTCCCACGTTGGCCGTCCGCCGCCTTGCCAACTTCCTTCAGCGGATATTTCGCCTCTCCATCCGCAAACTCCATATAATATTCTTTACCACCACGCCAAATCCGCAACCCAAGGTGCGTGCTCAGCGCGTTCACCACACTCACACCCACCCCGTGCAACCCGCCCGAAACCTTATAGCTGTTCTGGTCAAATTTACCACCCGCGTGAAGCTTGGTCATAATCACCTCGGCCGCACTCACACCTTCTTCGGGGTGAATATCCACGGGTATCCCACGCCCGTTGTCTTTCACGCTGGCACTGCCGTCGCTGTGCAAGGTTACCAAAATACGGTCGCAATGCCCCGCCAAACTTTCGTCAATGGCGTTGTCCAAGGTTTCATATACCATGTGGTGCAGGCCGGTGCCGTCATCGGTATCGCCAATGTACATGCCGGGGCGTTTCCGCACGGCATCCAACCCGCGCAACACGCGGATGCTGCTGGCCCCATATGCCTTATCTTCGGCATTTAAAACTTGGTTTTCAATCTCTTGCGTGGTAGCTTGCTTGCTCATGAGGTCATTCCTTTTTTGATACCCTCAAACATACCCCAAAAACCCCACAAAAGCCACAAAAATCCGCCATTTTACCCCTCATTCAACCGCCTGTTTTCAGGGCAGGTTTTTACGCCGTTTCCATGCCGATTATTTGCACCCCATCTCGCACCTCCATCGCCACATCACTCACCCACGCCTGAACCCCCAAACCCACCAGCATCTCCACCGCTTCCGCTTTGCCCGCCGCATCCAAATGGGCCCCCAATTCATCCACCAACACCAGCGGAACAATCCCCGTCGCCATCACCGCCCGCACCTGTCCGCCCAGCCACCGCAACATCACCCGCTTGTGCTGCCCGCTGGAAGATTGCTTGGCAACAACCCACTCCTCACGGGGCGCAGCCCCGTCCCGTAACCTGTCATCCTGTAATCCCGTAATCCGTAACTGCGCCACCACATCCACCGTGTTCGGCCCCGCGCTGGTGCGCTCCAACCGCGTATCAATCTCACGGCTCCGCTCCAACTTGCCTTTCAAAGCAGCTACAGGGTCCGCCGCCACCAATACCTCTTGGGCCGCTCCTCCCAACTCCAGCTTCAACCCCTCCAGATGCCCCTGCAACCCCTCCAAATACCCTTTTCGCCCCGCCAACACCTTCACTCCCCATACGGCAGCCTGATACTCCTCCGCCTCCAGCCAATCCGCCGCGCCACCCTGCATCAAAATCCGCAACCGGTTTTTGCTGTGCTGGGTGTAACGGTCCACCGCTTCGCCATGCCCCGCCACCACCATGCCCGCCCACGCATCCAACAACGCCCGCCGCCCGCTGGGAGATTCGTAAAACACCCGGTCCAACTCCGGCACCAAACTCACCACGCACACCCGCCCCGCCAAATCCTCCACCTTCCCCTCCACACCATCCACCACCACCTGCCGCTGCCCTCCGCGATACTGCAAACCCAAACTTCCCTCCTGTAACCTGTCACCAGTCATCCTGTAATCCATAAACACCGCCCACCCCTCCCGCTCGCACCCCACCTTCACCATCTCTTTGGCATCATCCCCCACCAACCCGCGGCTGCCATCCAGCAAACTCAACGCCTCCAACACACTGGTTTTCCCCACCCCATTGGGCCCCACCAACACCACCACACCCACTTCGGGCAAAGCCTCATGCTCCCAACGTGCAAGGTTCCGAAAGTTCGTCAGAACAAGGTGGATAATCGCTGTCATGCAACTTCTTCTATGTCCCAACCTTTGGCAGTAGGAGAAAAACGATAGGGAATAGCATTACGAGTATGAAAACCTTTATCACCAAAACATATATGCTGAAGGGCATGAAAAACTCCCCCATGAGACACAATCAGCACGTCACTATCACCCAAAATTTCCCTCATAGTGTCTGCAACACGAATATTCATATCTTGATACGACTCACTCTCCACATGAGGAACAACAGGCGCATCCAACTGCCCTTCCAATCCATTTTCTTTTAAAATATCTACCCACAATTTTCCTTCCCCTGGCCCCGCATAACGCTCCTTCAAGCCTACATGTGTTTCCAAAGATATGTTCTTGGAGTGATTTTCACAAATAATCTCTGCTGTCCGCCAAGCTCTTATAAGTGGGCTTGAAATAATTTTTGAAAAACGTATGTGCAATATTTTGCGCGCTGCCATAACCGCCTCAGATTCACCTACACTGTTCAGAGGTATATCTATATGTCCCTGAAACCGTTTTTCCAAATTCCAATCGGTCTGCCCATGCCGTACAAAATAAAACGGCACTTTCGGTATGTCTAAAAGCTTTGAACTCATGTCTCTGACCTTTCTTCTCTCCAAACAGAACCGCCCCGCCCGAGGGAGAAAGGGCGAGGCGTTGGTGTTCTGCTTTCGCTGCGTCTCGGAACGGGTCGGGCTGCCTGTCCACCATAGCTTTCTCAAGCGAAGGAGGAGGAAGAGGGATAGGGTTCCCTTCTTGCTGCCGAAATTTTTGGTTTTTAAACGTTCTTCCCTTTTATCCGTTCACAACGAAACTTTGGCCAGCCAGAAAATCAACAGGCCGAGACTTAAAATGCTTTTCGGCGAGAACCAGCCCGACGTGTACATGGTTGTGGTACACGAGGACTGGAAGCGCAGACGAAAAGTATTTTAAGGCCGGCATGTTGGTTTTCCTCTACACCCGCATCGGCATGACCACAAACATCGTCGCATCATCACTGGGGTCACGCACCAACACAGGGCTGGCGGAATCTTTAAAGCAAAACGCCATATCGTCGGCCACCACTTGCCCGCCAATATCGGTCAGGTAACGGGAGTTAAAACCAACTTCCAACGGGCTGCCCGCATACTCCACTTTCACTTCTTCGCGGGCGTTTTCCTGGTCGGGGTTGTTGGCGGTCAAGGTCACCGTGCCGCCATCCACCGCAAAGCGTACCGAGCGGGTTTTCTCGTGGCTCAAAATGCTCACACGGTCCACCGCCTGCAACAAGCTCTTGCGGGATACCGTCATGCGGCTGTCGTTCCCTTTGGGGATAACCCGCTCGTAATCCGGATAATTCGCGTCAATCACCTTGCTGGTCAGGGTAATGTCCCCCGCCATGGCCTGAATTTTTTTCTCATTCACCACCATATGAACGGTCTTGGCTTCATCGGCCAACTTGCGCAGCTCGGCTACACACTTGCGGGGCAAAATCACACCCGCCATCTCTTCGGCACCTTCAGGGCATGCCATGTCGGCCTTGGCCAAACGGTGACCATCCGTCGCCACGGTCCGCAACACATGAGCACCTTCCACTTCCACCACATGCCAGTACACACCGGTCAGGTAGGCACGGGTTTCGTCGCTGCTGGCGGCAAACTGCACCTTATCCAACATCTTTTTCACGTCCGCACTGTGCATATCAAAACTCACACCGCCATCCACCTTGGTCATATCGGGAAAGGCCTCCGCCCCCAACGTCGCCAAACTGAACTTGGCCTTGCCAGCGCTGATGGCCAAACGGCTGCCGCCATCCGCCAAATCCATGGCCACCATCACACCTTCAGGTATCTTGCTCACAATCTCAAACAACTTGGCGGCGCTTACGGTGGTCACACCGGCTTCATCCACAAACGCTTCAGCCACACCTTGCACGGCAAGGTCGTTGTCCGTCGCAGTTGTTTCCAACTTGTTGTCGGCAGCCTTCAACCGCACGTTGCCCAAAATGGCGATGCTGGTGCGTTTTTCAACTACGGCGCTCATGTGGCGCAGGGCACGGAACAAGGTTTCGCGAGAGATGCTGAGTTTCATGCCGCCAACATATCACACTCCTGTGGCCCGTCACCCACATCTAGGGGCATTTGCCCGCAAAATGGGCACGAACGTATCCAACATATGGGGTTAGAGCTTTCTATTTTAGCATTTCAATATGTTGCTGGTTCAACTCCGTTGCACGCGCCTTGCCCATCAACCCACTCACCTTCTGCACTGCAGCCGTTACCAAAGCCCCCATAGCAATGCCCACCACCACCACAATCACAATGCCCATCTTGCGCTGCATAACTTACAGCCTACGCCACACAAATACTCTTGATAACCCCACCGCCTTCCTTATACTCATCTCAACCGAAAGAACCAGATACCTCTTGTAAAATAGAGGCATCGGGATGGATTTTTGTGATATTGAGGACCGTGGAAGCGTAAGCGTACATCTCTTGGTACGTGCGAACCGCGAAAGCCGAAATAGCACCAAAAGCCGCCCGAGGACGAACATTTTAAAAGAGGTATTCCATGGCTGAAAGTATCACCCCCACCAACTCCCAAACCACCACGGTTACCACCACCAAAGTCACATGCCACGGCCCTGCAACCTCGCGTCACCCCATGGTCACGTTGTCTCTACCTACCAATGCCCACGGCCACCCCACCCACGTGGTATGCCCTTACTGCAGCCATGTATTTGTCTATAAGGCTGCGTAGCTTTTATTCCCCCGCGTTCAACCAATAATCCCGCGCCTGCACCAACGCCTCCCTCCGGTCCAAACGGTCCATATAAACCCCCAAGCGCCCAGGATACAGCACGCGGCCATCTATCAAGTAATCATCCACAACAACTTGGGGCGGTGGCCCCACACCCGCGTCCTGTCCCTGAGCCATATCACGCCCCACCTGCTCGGTTAAATCGCCGCTGTTGGCTGCCAAATACGCACGCTGCGCCGATAAATTCACCCCCGCCGCATCCACCAACCCCAACATATCCACCGCGGTCAAACTATCGCCACGCTCCATCAATGCCTTCATCACCTCGCGCCCCTTGCCGTGCTGCTGGGCCATTTGCACAATCATACCGCCTTCCACTTGGGTGGCATCCCGTGGCCAGTATTTATACACCACACGGTAACGCTCAGTATCAATCCCTCGCAACATCCGCACCACCACCTCACGGCACGGCCCGCACAAAGGGTCGTTCAACACCGTCACCACATGAGGGGCGACGCTATCTCCCACCTGAACATTATGCCCAAACGCCGGTACCACAACCCGCACAGGCCGCAGGTTGGTTACACTCATGGCGCTTTTGGGGTGCACCCGCTCCAACGTCTCAAACACGCTGGGGTTGCTGGCCAGCTTGGGCACGGTGCCTTCATCCACCACGTTCAAGGCCGTCAACGTGCGGAACGCCTGAACCCCCAACACCACCAGCAGCAACGCCGCCAAAAACGGAAACAACGGAAACCGCGTTGGCCGCCGCACCGCCCGCACAGGTAGCTTGGGCACCGCCACGGTTACTTACCCTTGGCTTTAAGCTCGGCCTCAATAATCTCAACAAAGGCCTCGGTGGGTTGCGCACCCGAAAGAGGCTTCCCGTTAATCAAAAAGAACGGCGTCCCCTGAACGCCCACCCGAGTACCGTCCACCATGTCGGCTTCTACTTGTTTTACAAAGGCAGGGTTGGCTTTATCGGCTTTAAATTTAGCCATGTCCAACTTCAAGCTTTTCGCAACCTCGTCGGTCAGCTGGTCCGAGAGAAAATTCTGCTTCGCCCACACCGCGTCGCTAAATTCCCAAAATTTGCCCTGCTTGTGGGCCGCCATACTGGCATAGGCCGCAGGCTTGGCCTTGGCATGGAATTCCAACGGAAAATGCTTATACACCCAACGGATACGGTTGCCGTATTTGGCCCGCACAGGCTTTAAGTTGTCTTGCACGCGCTGGCAAAACGGGCATTCAAATTCCGAGAACTCCACAATCGTAATCGGCGCATTGGCAGGCCCCATCACAGGATTGTAGGGGCGTACAATGTCTTTCACCAAGGCATCTTTTTGGCGCTGCTGCCAATCCATAATACCCGTCATCACCTTATCACCGTTTTTGGCAATATAGTCGGCCACAATGCCTTCCACATCCGCACGGGTCAGGGGTTTGTCGGCCGCCATCGCAGGCAGGCTCATCAGTACAAAGGCCAAAGCACATTTCCAAAGCGTCATCGTTATTTTTCCTTATGTTGTGGCAGGCACGATGACACACCCCCCAATCTCAGGCAACATACCTGCCATGACAACCATCCACATTCATACTACCGAAAGCACCGACCCCACCCAAACCTTCGCTCACACGGCGTGGAAGGAAAACCCCCGCCTCTCACCCTCCAGCTACCGCAGCGCCCAAGGCCTCACCCTCTCCAAACTTACCTACGATGCCCGCATATCGCTGGAGCACTGGCCCCAAGCCATCGCCTCCGGCTGCAACATCATCCTCCTTTCCGCCACAACAGCACCCAACCTTACCCATAAACCCGAAGGCACCCTCGCCGTTCTCGAAACCCTCAACCCCCACACCATCCCGGAAGGTATCGATATCCTCCTCACTCCCCCCAACCCCGACGCCTACGAACCACTGGAACAGGCGGTGAAAGACGGCCACATTCTCTTCTACGGCCTTACCTGCACGGGCTGGGAAGATATAAACGCCCACCTTATTATGGCCGAAGCCGCCGCCCACACCGTGTGGGGCCGCCGCAAACGGCCAGAACTCAAAGCCCTCATGGTGCCGTTCAATCTGGCCGAGCAGCACGCCGCCCGCGAAGCCACCACCACCCACGGAACCGAACCTGTCAGCCCGCTGGAATTGGCCGCCCGCCGCAGCATGCTGGTGCTGGCGGATAGGCCTACCCTGTGGCACGGCCCGTGGGGCTTGTGCGATGTGACCGACAGCACAAACCCCACAGCCCTCAAAGCCCAAGCCCTGCTAACCAGCCGCCTACCAGCCGCCTTCAACAGCTTACCCACCTCGGTTCAAAGCTGGATGGTGGCCACCAGCATGCCAGGCATCGCCTCCGCAACAGCCAGCCCCCAACACTGCCATCTTTTTCAGCAAGCCTTGGAACAACCAGATATCCCCGATATCGCAAGCATCCTTCAAACCCCTTGACGAACTTATCCACAGCGCCTAAGTTGCGCCCCACAGCAGACCCCTGCCGTACCAACACCGTTTAACTGTCATTTTAAGGAGCACCATGGCCCACACCCGTCAGCAACAAAAGCGCGTCCGTCAGGATATCGCCATCAACGCCACCAACACCACCAAGCGCAGCGCCATCCGCACGGCCGTCAAAGCGTTTGAAACGGCCCTCACTGCTGGCGATAAAACCGCCATCGAAGCCAGCTTCAAAAACGCCATGAGCATGTTGGCCAGTGGCGCCCGCAAAGGCATCGTCACCAAAGGTGCCGCCGCCCGCAAAACCAGCCGCTTGGCCGCCCGCCTTCCCGGCGCCAAAGCCAAAGCGTAAGGCCTTACGGTTTCTCGTTACCACCACACCCTGCCACGCCCGTGCTGGGCGTGGTTTTTTGTTTGTAAGTATTTAGAATAAAACATTTTTTTCATTCCATCTTGTCATCCCCCTCCCCACCCCCTAAAGTTATCCCCAAGGGAAAAGGGGAACCGTCACATGCAGCCATCCACCACATCTACCGCGGCCCTTAACTGGAGCGCCATTCAAGCCTCGCTCCGCACCACGTTGGGCGACGATACCTACACCACATGGCTTGCCAACCTGAAGCCCCAAAACCTTACGGCGGAATCCCTCACCCTGAGCCTGCCCACCACCTTCATCCAAAGCTGGGTGGAAGATAACTTCCGCGACGTCATCGCCACCACCATTTCTGCCGAGCTGGGCAAAACCCTCCCCATCACCCTCACGGTGGAGCCCGCCTTCAACGCCACCTCCACACCATCCAAAGCGTCAACTCCCGCCACCACACAGCAGCCCGCCGCAGCCCCTCTTGCCCCCACCCTGCCCAGCACACGGCTGGACGAACGCTACACCTTCGATACCTTCGTGATGGGCCGTTCCAACGAGTTCGCCTTCCGTGCCGCCCAAAAAGCCGCCCAAACCATGGGGAAAGAAGGCTACAACCCCATGTTCCTCCACGGCGGCGTGGGGTTGGGCAAAACCCACCTCATGCACGCCATGGCGTGGGATATTAAGGCCCGCAACCCTTCCGCCCGCATTTTGTACCTTAGCTCGGAACGGTTCTACGACCTGTTCATGCACGCCATGCACGTGGCGCGTGATACCATGAAGTTCAAAGATATCTTCAAAGATGTGGATGTTCTGATGGTCGACGATATCCAGTTCATTGCGGGTAAAACCTCCACCCAGCAAGAGTTCTTCAACGCCTTCAACCGCGTGGTGGATATGGGCAAGCAAGTGGTGCTCACGGCCGATAAATCCCCCGTGGAGCTGGACCATATTGAAGACCGTCTCAAAAGCCGCATGGGCGCGGGTGTGGTCGTGAAGGTGAATGCTCCCGAGGTGGAAACCCGCCTTGCCATTCTCCGCAGCAAAGCTGAAAAATCCGAAATCATCATCCCCGAACCCGTGCTCAACCTGCTGGCCCACACCATTGCCAGCAACGTGCGGGAGCTGGAGGGGGCCCTCAACCGCATCGTGGCCGCCAGCCGCCTCATGGGCCACGAGATTACCCCCGAGTTTGCCCGCGAGCAGTTGGCCGACCTCTTCCGCATCCACACCCGCATCGCCACGCTCGATGATATCCAACGCACCGTGGCCGATTATTTCAAAATCCGCGTGGCGGATATGCACAGCCCCCGCCGCAGCCGCAATCTGGCCCGCCCGCGGCAAATCGCCATGTATCTTTCCAAAACCCTCACCAGCAAAAGCTACCCGGATATCGGCCGCGCCTTTGGCGGCAAAGACCACACCACGGTGATGCACGGCGTGAAAGCCATTGAAAACCTCCTCACCCGCGACCCCGAACTGGCCGAACACGTATCTTTGTTAACTAAAATGCTGAGTGGCAAAGTGTAAAGTCCAATAATCTGGCGCACCCGGCGAGATGACGCCAGTGCGTTGTTCGCACCGTGCTGGTTTGAAAAATTTTGGCGCACCCGGCGCGATTCGAACGCACGACCCCTTCCTTCGGAGGGAAGTACTCTATCCAGCTGAGCTACGGGTGCTCCAGCACCGTTCCTACGTGATTTTACCTCAAGAATCAAGAACTCTCCTCCCTCCCTTGCCCAACACGGTATTTTCCCTTTGATTATCGCCCCAACAATCGCTATACTCGCCCCGTCGTAAGCCCCCAAAGGAACCCTTCCCATGAGCACCAAAAAGTCCGCCACCCTCAAAATCACCAGCTTGGAACCCCTCACCAAAGCCCCCGTCAAAAAACGCGGCTACCCCGATGGCTACAAACCCACCGAAAAAGAAGAGTACATGAGCACCAAAATGCTCTCTTTTTTCCGCGATTTGCTGCTGGAAGAACGTAAAAAACTCATGGTCGGCAACAGCGAGGCCATCCAAGATTTGCAAGAAAACAGCAGCATTGAAGCCGATCTGGCCGACGCCGCCACGCTGGAACTGGACCAAATGATGGAACTGAAAAACCGCGACAGGGCCCGCAAACTCATCACCAAAATCGAAGAAACGCTGGAATTGATGAAAACCGGCGACTACGGCTACTGCGCCGAAACGGGCGATCCCATCGGCGTCAAACGCATGCTGGCCCGCTCTACCGCCACCCTCAGCATCGAGGCCAAAACCCGCCAAGAGAAAAAAGAAGAAGCCTACGCTGGTTAAATAGCTTCCCAGCTTTGCTGGGTTAGCTATGTCCAGTCCTGCTAAGCCCCTTAGGGTGTAGCAGAACAGCTTAAAACATATATGCAACCCACCTCCCTCACCCTTACAAAAGACAAACGCAGCCTCACCCTGCACTACGGTCCCGCTATCCACACTCTCACAGCCCACACACTCCGCATGGAAAGCCCCAGCGCCGAGGTCAAAGGCCACTTCGGCCAAGGCGGCATAACTCCGGTGGGCAAAGAGAATGTCACCATCACCGCGCTGGAACCCGTGGGCACCTACGCTCTCAAAATCGTGTTTTCCGATGGCCACCAAACAGGCCTTTACACGTGGGAGTACCTATACGGCCTCACCCAAACGGCGTAAACTTCTCACCATGAAACTCCTGCACCTCATCCTCATCCCAGCCGTATGTTTCTTCCTCCCCGTCTGGGCCGAAAGCCCGACCACCGCCTACCCTCTTCTCCCACCCCCCCTCTCCATCTACGATGCCACCATCAGCCTCGCCGAACAAGGTGGCAGCACCGCCGCCAGCATGGTCATCCACAACCCTGGCACCAACCCTGTGGTCATCAACGGCGCCACATCCCCCTTTGCAGGCCGCGTTGTGATGCAGCACTACATCCGCCAAAACGGCGTTACCCAAATCTACCCCCTTACGCACATCGATATCCCCGCCCACGCCGACCTTGCCGTGGTGCCCTTGGGGCTTGAAATCCGCCTGTTGGAGGCCACCCAACCCCTCACCTACGGCATGGATGTCCCCCTCACCCTCACCTTTGCCGACGGCTCTACCCGCACCCTCCGCCTCACCGTCCAAAACCCCGACGAATAATCGTCATGGCGAGCGCAGCGTGGCCATCTCATGCCCTAGGTAAACAACGCGTTTTTCCCTTGCATCCTAGCACCTAGCATCCTAGCATCCTGACCATGTCCCTCATCACCGCCACCACCCTCACCAAAACCTACACCAGCAAAGGCGGCAAGCCCGTGCAGGCCGTGCGCGGCATCACGTTTGCGGTGGAGCAAGGCACTTGCACAGGCCTGTTGGGCCCCAACGGCGCGGGCAAAAGCACCACCATGAAAATGCTCATGGGCCTCACCCGCAAAACCTCCGGCTCCCTCACCATTTTTGGCACCGATACCGAAGAACTCACCCGCGAGCAACGTACCCGCATCAGCCTGGTGCCGCAAGACGATAACCTAGACCCCGACCTCACGGTCTCGGAAAACCTGTTCGTCTACGGCCTCTTTTTCGGCATCAGCCGTGCGGTGTTGAAAGACCGCGTCCCCCAACTTCTGGGCTACATGCAACTAGAAGACAAAGCCCACGCCCGCGTCAACCAACTCAGCGGAGGCATGAAACGCCGCCTCACCATCGCCCGCGCGCTCATCAACGACCCCGACCTCATCATCATGGACGAACCCACCACGGGGCTGGATCCCCAAGCCCGCGTGATGATCTGGCAACGGATTTTGGAACTCAAAAAGCAAGGCAAAACCATCCTTCTCACCACCCACTACATGGACGAAGCCCAACGCCTGTCCGATCATATCATCCTCATCGACAACGGCACGGTGCTGGACGAAGGCACGCCCCAACAACTCATCACCCGCCACACCAAACCCCACGTGTTCGATGTCACCAAACCCATCCCCGCAAGCCTCACCACACTCAAACTAGGCGCCTACGAAAGCGAAGATCTCGGCGACAGCATGCTGTACTACGTGGAGGACGCCACCCCCTTCCGCAAACTCCTGCCCGAAGACACCACCTACCTCCACCGCCCCAGCAACATGGAAGACGTGTTCCTCAAACTCACCGGCCGGAAGCTAAGGGAGTAAGCTATGTTGCAAAGCTTATATCCCGCCCTCATCGTCGCCTACCGCCAATTCCTCAGCTGGCGCACCAACTGGCGTACGTTTTTGCTGTTGCGGTTGCTAGAGCCCATGATTTTCTTCTACGGCATCGGCATCGGGTTCGGTAAGTTTGTGAACGACATGCAAGGCGTCCCCTATATGACATTTCTGCTTCCTGGCAGCGTGTGCATGACAGCCATGTTTTCAGGCTTGTTCGAAGGCACCCACAATGCCTACTCCCGCGCCTACATGCAACGCACATGGTTCAGCTTTTTGGCTACTCCCACACGGATTCACCATATTCTCGCGGGCGAACTTGGCTTCCACAATTTCAAAATGCTCATCTCCGCCACCTTGCTTATCTGTGCAGGCCTCATCGTGGGGGTCAAACTGGCACCCGTGGGCACGCTGTTGGCCATTCCGTTCGTGCTGCTCACCACCACCAGCGTGGCCGCCGTGGGGTATCTGTACATGAGCTTTGTCAAATCCATGGGCGATTTCGATTACATGTGGGCCTTGGTCATGACCCCCATGATGGTGTTTTCCGGCGCCATGGTGGATGTCTCCGTCTATCCCGAAGTCATCCAAGGACTCGCCCACATCATGCCTCTGTACCATGGCCTCCAAATCGTCCGCCCCCTCATGCTCGGCACGGCCGATTTTTCCCAAGTCGCCCTCCACGGCACCATTCTTGTGGCCATCACGGTGCTCTGCCTCTGGCTTGCCCACCACCGCCTCACCCGTGCTATACTGGCCTAATGTATTAAAGTATAAGAGGTAACGGGGGGTTAAGGGGGCACAGCCCCCTTACGACGCAGTCGTCATTGCGAGCGCAGCGCGGCAATCTCCCAACCCTACTTAACCCCATGACAACCTCTCTTCAAACAAGGTATATATAACCCCATGCTCCCCAACCCCGCCCACGTCCGCCTCCTCCTCATCCGCTTCTGGTACGAATACCGGCAGGTCTGGAATACCTTGTTGTTGCGCGATTTTTTGGATCGGCTCATCTACCTCCTCGCCTTCGGCTTCGGTATGGGCGGCGTCATGGCCGCCAGCCACAACAACAACTACATGGCGTTTTTGGTGCCGGGCATCGCCAGCGCCACAGGGGCATTCGTCATCACACTGGCCATGACATTCGGCGTGTACGAACGCGCCATCAGCACCCGCCAATGGCAAGCATGGCTCGCCACGCCCATCCGCCTTCCCAGCATCCTGTTGGCCGAGCTCACCTACGCCAGCCTCCGCGCCATGCCTAGCGTGCTCATTCTCCTCGTGTTAGCTGTTTTCTGGCTCAAGGCCGTCCCCAGCATCACCGGCGCCCTCCTCAGCCTCCCCATCCTGTTTCTGGCCAACCTCGCCATGGGGGCTGTGGCCTTGTGCTTCACATCGCACATCCACCGCACACTCCATTTCGCCTACGTGTCCACGCTCTGGACAACCCCCATGTTCCTCTTCGGCGGCACATTTTTCGATATCACCCACGCCCCCACCCCCATGCAATACCTTAGCCAAATCTTCCCCCTCACCCACGTGCTGGCCCTCACCCGCCCCCTCATGCTGGGCGAATCCATCCCCCTCGCCACCACCGCCACCAGCCTCGGCATTCTCGTCACCCTCTTCCTCGGCGGCTTTGCCTACGCCAACCACCAATTCCGCAAACGCCTATTCGATTAATGTATCACGTTTACTTTATCCGCTCCCTTGCCATCCCCAATCTCCGCTATAAGGGGTTCACAGAAGACGATCCTCACGACCGCCTCCGTGAACACAACGGCAACCACCACGGCTTCACGGCAGGTAAAGGCCCATGGGAACTGGTTTCCTACGTAACGTTCAAACACAAAAAAACTGCCCTCCAATTTGAAAAATATGTTAAACAAGGTTCAGGTTGGGCCGTAGCCATCAAACGATTCTACGGTGAAGACGATAACAACTAGGGCCGCGCAGCGAATGATGACCAGCGAAGCTGGCCCTGCGAAGCCCTCTTGAGGGGCGTAGCAGGGTGAGCAGAGAGATTATCTTAGATACGGAAACCACCGGCTTCGGCGCCGAAGACAACCGCATTCTGGAAATCGGTTGTGTCGAGATGGTGGGCAAAATCCCCACCGGCCGCGTGTTCCACCACTACCTGAACCCCGAACGCCCCATCGACCCCGGCAGCATCCGCATCCACGGCATTACGGACGATAAAGTGAAGGACGCCCCCCTCTTCCACCACATCGCCCAAGCGTTCCTCGAGTTTATGGCCGATAGCCCGCTAGTAGCCCACAACGCCGAGTTTGATGTATCGTTCATCAACGCCGAGCTTACCCGTGCGGGCTTCCCCACCCTGGCCAACCAAGCTATTGATACCCTCGCCATCGCCAAACACAAGCTCCCCGGCCAACGGCATAACTTGGATGCCCTCTGCCGCCATTATAACGTGGATAACTCCGCCCGCACCACCCACGGCGCCTTGCTAGACGCCCAACTGCTGGCCGAGGTGTACGTGGAGCTGACGGGAGGCCTCCAAGCCACCATGGACCTCACCGCCACCGTCACCGAAACCATCACCCTCACCACCGTGCAAACCTCCCCCACATCCTCTCCCGTCATTCTCGCCACCGAAGACGAATGCTCCGCCCACAAAGCATTTCTGGAAAAACACATCCCCAAATCCCCGTGGCTCACCTCCGAATAACCCCATTCCTTAAACACCTTTTCTTTTTAAGGTAGAATCCCTCAATCCTATCACCTAATCTCCCTCCATCAATAACTGGAGATTCCTATGACCTACATGCCCTCAAAACCAACCCCTCCTTCCGTAGTCCGTGCCATCCACATAGCGGGTCAGTTTCCACAGGCTACATGCCTTCAAACCTATGCTTTGGGACTTATAACTCGTTTCAATCTTACCGAAGAAAAAGCGAAGGCCGAAGCCCAAAAACGGTGCGGAACCCTCTGCCCAGCCACCCAGAAACTCATGCCCGAACGTTCTCCTCTCTAACGCTGCATTCTTGAAGTGTTGTATTAGAAAAATACGGTACAACTGGAAAAGTCTTCATCTTGGCCACATAACCAAGCACGTGGTTCTGAAAAAGTGGCCCTAACACAGGGTAAGCTATTGTTAGTTTTTCTTGGGTTTTTTCTTCATCTCCACCACACAACTCCCACACAGCCCAATAATGGGCAACCATTTCGGCCATGGCTTCTTCCTGTATGGCAGATGTTCCTAAACGCCGATAAATTTTCTGATTCACATGGCGCAACAAATCCCATGCACACGGATGCAATCCCGTCGTTGCATCCAAACGGAACTTATCCATCCGCATTCGGGATAACTCTTTCTTCACACCCTCTGTCCATGCAGGTGTCTGGCTGAAAAACGTGAACATTCCCCATATACGCGAAAGTTTATGTCCAATCTCATGACGTGCCGCATGCCGAAATATATCCGACCTTACGTCGCTCCGAAGCCGTATGTCTAAGGTTTGGATGTTAAAATCACCCAATTCTTTTCTCTCGAAGCCAAGACTTTTCGCCGAACCTAAAACAACCTTACCTTGCTGGTTATCCAAAGTGCCTACAACCCAAGGAGGACTCTGTAACAAAATATCTTCCAAAGCTTCAAGCGCGGTTACGCTCTGGCGATGCACATACCCACAATGCTCCACACCGTTATCAAGAAGTTTCCAGACATGTTCTCTATGTATACCCATAAAGTACCCATATCAGCCCTCTCTCATATTCGTCAACACTTCTTGTTATCACTCACTTGACATGAGTGCCAAGCCCCCGTATAAGGGGTCATGGTCAAAGCAACACCCGCCCCCGAAATCTCCCCCCGCGCCGCGCAAGTGCTGGCCGACGTGGTGGAAACCTACGGCCAACATGGCGAGCCCGTGGGCAGCAAAGCGCTTGTGGAGAGCGGCCACTACAGCATCTCTGGCGCCAGCATCCGCAACGCCATGCAAGATTTAGAAGCCGCAGGCCTCATCAAAAGCCCCCACACCAGCGCAGGCCGCGTGCCTACGGAAGATGGCTTTCGCTACTACGCCCAAAATCTGGTGCAAGCCGAATCCATCTCCGACACCATGAAAGCCGAACTGGCGGCCCACATCACCCCCAGCAAACCCATGGCCATGGTGCTGAAAGACATTTCCTCCACCGTCAGCCAACTCACGGGCTGCGCCAGCATCCTCACCACGCCCCAACGTCAGGATGACTTGCTGGAACACATGGATTTCATCCGCCTCACGGGCGAGCGCGTGCTGGTGGTCATGGTCAGCAAAACGGGCGAGATTGAAAACCGGATTATCGAAGTCCCCGCCTTCATCGGCACCGATGATTTACACCGCGCCGCCCGTAACCTGAAACCCCTGCTGGCAGGCCAAACACTGGAAGCCGCCCGCAACCAGCTGGTAAGCGCCTTGGCCGACCAAAAAGTAGCCGTCAACCGCATGATTGACGACATGATGGCCACCGCCCAGCAATGGGGCCAACCCACCATATCCGATGGCGCCATGGTGGTGGCAGGCAGCACCCAACTGTTCCAATACCCCGAGCTGGTACGCGCCCAACTTCAAAAACTGGTGAAGGTGTTTGAAGAAAAACGCCTGCTTATGGCCTTAGTGGAAGAAGTGAAACAAGGCCCCGGGGTGAAGATTTTCGTGGGGCGGGATGTACCGGTAGAAGGCGCCGAAGATACCGCCGTGGTGGCCGCCCCCTTTGGCAAAACAGGCAGCACGAATCTTGGCACTTTGGGGGTCATTGGTCCCCTGCGGATGAACTACAAAACCACACTCGGCGTCATCAACACCACCACCCAACTTCTCAACCGCATGATGCAGGAAGGATAACCACCATGACCGACCCCCACACCATCCCCATGCCCCCCGAAGCACCCCGCGAAGCGGATGATGCCCAGCCCTCTATGGC
>JBAQUT010000052.1:0-12140 GCA_049297695.1 Alphaproteobacteria bacterium
CTTCTCGGCTGGTCACTTCGCTGCGGCCATTTTCGGTCAATTGCTGCTCCATGTCGTTCACCAAACGGGCAATCTCGGTGGCAGGCACGGGGCGCTTCCGCAAGGCTGTCAGCAAACTCTTGGTCAATTTGTCGCGGTCAAACAGCTCACGCCGGCCATCCCGCTTCAGCACCACCACCTGCTGTACCTGAAACTTTTCAAACGTCGTAAATCGCCGCCCACAGGCATCACACTCCCGCCGCCTGCGTATTACTTTCCCGTCGTCACTGGGGCGGCTGTCTTTCACTTGCGTGTCGTCATGGCTGCAAAAAGGGCATTTCATAGGGCCACTATCCCCATTCTTTCATGGTTTTGTCCACACATCCCCCTATTCCTTCACAGGCCCCTGTGGCTTTTTACCCCCAAACGGCACCTTGAAATCATCTTCCCGCAACGCCGTACTCAACACCGGCCCACACGCACCACCCCGCTGCAAGGCCGTGGCACACGCCTTCATAGCCGTTATACTGCATGCCACCCGTGGGTCATACGCCTTAATGGCCCGGCACACCCGCTGGTCCACATCAAAAACCGCTGCCGCCTTAGCCTCCATCCGCTTCACCTCCGCCGCACTCGGCATTGGCTTAGGCTTGGGTGGGTTTTCCGCCCCCCGTATCACCGCCAACGCCTTAGCAGGCGTGTCAAACTTATTCAAACAGGTTACCCCCCCTTGATACCCCACAGGATCCTTCTCAAACTTCTCCAACGCTGGCAAACACTTCCGCGCCGCCTCCGCCATATCGCCAGGGCTTTTCTCACCCGTCACCAAGGTTTTCCCTGCTTTTACAGTCTTTTTCCCAGCTTTTCCAACATCCTCCACAGGGGCAAACACCTTCTTCAACCCCTCCCAAAACCCCTCCGCCCGAGTCTCATTCCCAACGCCCAGCACCGGCCCCATCACCGCCAACACCGTCAAGGCCTTCCGCCATCTCATGTTGTTTTATAACAACCACCACAAACCTATCTGACCAATTCCCTCCCTACACCCGCGACGAATCCAATTGAATCTCCAAATACCGCCCCAACATGGTTTGAAGGGGCACCAAATCAGGGGCTCCTCGGCTTACCACCGCTTCCGTAGCATGCTGCAACCCTGCATAATACTCCCGAGGCTCTTGTCGTATCTGTTGTAAAATAGTCGTACGTCCCGGCAACCACATCCCATACTTTCGGCACATCACAAAATAAGCCGCCACCCGTGCTGTCCGCCCGTTCCCATCCTCAAACGGATGCACGTGCGTCAATCCCCACAGCGCAAAGGCCGCAAGTTCCAAAACACCCCGCGTCTCCCAATCCCTATGACACCCAACAATGTAATCCCCAAAAGCTTTATCAACCGCATATCTATCAGGAGGTGTAAATTTAGCTCCTTCAATATAAACCTCACTGTTACGAACCTTCCCTGCCGACTCAGACAAATTCAAAACAGCCAAATGGTTTAACGAACACAAAAACGATCCCGTCAACCACAAATGGGCGTTTCTCTTACCATGTAACGATATCTGCACATTGTCATAAAGGAACGATTGCAACATCAATGCATTTCGCTGGTAAATGTGTCAGTAAATAAGTGGTTCCTTAACACGATCAACCAAACACGTCATATTATCTCTCAACCATGTTTGAAGTAACAGAAGGATTCTCCAAATACCTTTGAGTACTTATTATCTCTTCTTTTTCAATATCATCAGGCAAACCCATATGCTCATCACTTGCCATCCCCAAAACCACCGAAAGCTGGTTTTGCTTACGCTCTTCATTCCCCATTTTTTTACCTTGCAACCGTTCAACTCGTGCCCGCAACCGCAACTCCATGGCATCAAGTTCATTCATACCTATACCGTATACCTTTCGTTAACTCTCCGTCAAGCCGCCTTCGCCATAACTTCCGGATAAATCGGGAACCGCCCGCACATCGCCATAACCCCATCTTTCACACGGGCCGCAACCTCGGCTTCGTTCCCGTCTTTCATGGCCGCCACCATCTCGGCAATCCACGTGCCAATCTGGGCAAACTCGGCCTCGCCAAAGCCCCGCGTGGTGCCCGCCGCACTGCCCAACCGGATGCCGCTGGTGTTCATCGGGCTCGCCGTATCATACGGCACCATGTTTTTGTTGCAGGTCAGGCCCACTTCATCCAGCGCGTGCTCCACAGCCTTGCCGGTTAGGCCTTGGGGCCGCAAATCCACCAAACACAAGTGGTTGTCGCTGCCACCGCTCACCAACCGAATTCCACCTTTCTCCAACGCCTTGCACATGGCCTGCACGTTGGCCAAAACCTGCTTTTGGTACATCTTGAACTCGGGCTGCAAAGCCTCTCCAAATGCCACGGCTTTGGCCGCAATCACATGCATCAACGGCCCGCCCTGCAACCCGGGGAACACCGCACTGTTGATCTTCTTCGCCAACGCCTCGTCGTTGGTCAAAATCATTCCTCCCCGTGGCCCGCGCAGGGTTTTGTGGGTGGTGGTGGTCACCACATCGGCGTGGGGGAACGGGCTTGCATGCACCCCCGCCGCCACCAACCCCGCAATGTGGGCAATGTCGGCCATCATTTTGGCCCCCACTTTATGGGCGATGGCCGCAATGCGGGCAAAATCAATCGTGCGGGCATAGGCGCTGGCCCCCACGGTAATCAGCTTGGGCTTCACCTCCACCGCCATCCGTTCCACTTCGTCATAATCAATAACTTCATTAGCTTGCGTCACACTGTAAAAGTGAGCTTTAAACCATTTCCCACTCATATTCGCAGGGTGACCATGGGTCAAATGCCCACCATGGTCCAACCGCAGCCCCAAAATGCTATCCCCCGGCTCCAGCAACGCCATAAACACGGCTTGGTTGGCTTGGCTGCCGCTGTGAGGCTGCACGTTGGCAAACTGGCATCCAAACAGCTGCTTGGCCCGCTCAATGGCCAAATCTTCCACCAAATCCACCGCAAAACACCCGCCGTAATAGCGCTTGCCGCTGTACCCTTCGGCATACTTGTTGGTCATAATGCTACCTTGGGCCTCAAGTACGGCACGGCTCACAATGTTCTCGCTGGCAATCAGCTCAATGCTGTTTTGCTGACGCGCCAATTCCTTGGCAATGGCCTCCGCCACGGGTTTGTCGGCCTGCGCCACGCTGTTGATGTAAAAGGTATTCATGGTAGCTCTCCTTTGTGTTTTACACCACAAATCTACCCCACTCCTTCCCACCCCGTCTCGCTTCTTGCCCATAACAACAACATTTTTCTTGCATACATATAACAAAAATCATATACAACAACCATGAGAAGCTCAAAAATTTACACAGACTCAATTTTAAAACAAGCCATTGAGCTTCATGAAAAAGAAAACTTAAAATGGGCTGAAGTTGCTGTAAAACTAAATTTACCGAGTGAGGATTCTCTCAAAGTTGCAATCTCTCTCTATCGTAAAAAACACAACTTACCCACAGACCGCAATACTCTACTCTTTCCAAACGAGCTTCTTGCTCGGATTAAAACAGAACTCACCAACAACCCCAAAATCACCCCTACCGACATTGCCCGACGTGAAAAATTAAACCTTAACAGTCTGATCACCATGCTATCTAAGTACAAGCGAGAACATAATAAATCTCAAAATTACACAGCCCTTTCCAACCCAATCCCATCTCAACCCCCAAAACCGTCTCAACCCGTAGTTCAACTGTCTACCGAAATATGTTTATCCAAAGGCATCATAAAAAGCTGCCAAGGTCACGCCGTTATCAACAAACTCTATTGCCAAAACTGCCAGTTAGCACGAGATAAAGTCACTCAAAGCTTGGCTGATTAACCAACTAAACCACCGGCCGCTCCGCCAACCGCGCCAAGCGTTTTACACGCCGCTCCAACGCCTCAAACGGAGTTGCCAAAAACACCTCCACAAACCTCTCTGCCTCCGCAGGCGTCACAAAATGCCCCGCCAACGCCAACACATTCACATCGCTGGCCTCGCGGTCATGCTTCAGCACTTCCACATTCCACCCCACCACGGCTCGCAACCCGTCAAACTTGTTGGCCCGCACAGCCAAGGCACCGCCGCTCATGCACACCACAATCGCCCGGTCGGCCACACCTTTCACCACCGCCGCAAAGGCCTTGTCGGCATCATCCAACAAGGTAGCAACAGGCTCCACGCCCTCGCACCCCATGTCCATCACGGTATGGCCCCGTCCCTCCAACCATGCCTTCAACCACAGTTTCAGGGGGTAACCATAATGGTCACAACTCATCGCAATCTTCATAAACCTAAACTAAACACCTGCACCAAGGCTGTCAAACCACCGCATCCACCTTGCGCACCACGGCACCATCCGCCTTGGGCAGGTTTAAAGGCTTGGCCTGGGCCGCCACCGCTTGCACCACAGGCGCCGCCTGAACAGCCCTGCTTTGCGCCGCCACGGTGGCCAACGCCGTGTCCAAACTCACACCCCGCGCTTGGCGGGCCACAGCCTCCAACTGCTGCTGGGCATTCACCGCCGTCTGCTCGTGGCTCACACTTGGTTTTTCCGTCAAATTCAAACCATAGGCCCTCAAGGCCGTCAAAAGGTTCCACCGCGGAACGGTGTGGGTGCTGGTAGTGTTCAAGTAAACCCCAAGGCCGGATACCTTGTCCAAAGCCCCGCTCCGCATCGGCTGGGCCTGAATGTACGCGTCAATGTCCATCGCCACAGCCACCAAAGCAGTACGCTGGTCGGCGGTTATCCCCTCGCTGGCCGCAATCTGGCTTATCACCGCCCGCGTGTCGGGCTGAACCGCATCCAAAGCAACAGCAGGGGCCGTAAGCCCCGCTTGCACTACCGAAACAGCCTGCAAAGCATCCATGTTCGTCATCCTGACTCTCTCCCAGTCCCGCAATTCAGGTGTTCCAAGCCTCAATCACGTCGCCATCCTGGCTAACTGTATGATAATCCATTAGCCACCCAACGCAAGGCTTTCCCCTATACGTCAAGTATTCATATGCTCATTTCTTAAACACTATGACACCAAAATACAACACAACGTTTTATCGGCTAAGTAAATTAAAAGGGCTGCTAGATCTAAACAGAATTTGGTTACCCGTAACATCTCGAGAAGGCCACACTCCTCCTCCTCCAGCGAGATAATCATCTTTTTTATAAATAACACTTATATTTAACCCCGATTTTTCAAATTCAATCCCTGCACCACCCAACCATGCTCCTTCATGAAACCTCTGCACTTCTTTTATTTGGCCATTCGGTAACTTTTGTATGTCACGATGAGACCTGATTCCAACTTGAACTCCAAACGTCCCAAAAATTTTAACAGGGCCCGTTAACGCCGTATCAAATTTGGCGACATCAACTTGCAATGTAGGGCCTACAAACATACGTAGTCCTGGCTCCGCTTCAGCACGGACAGTACGCGTACCATCAAAACCTAAAATTTTAAACCCTTGTACACCTTGAAGTTCAGCCTCTGCTCCCAAAGTCACAAAATTACCAATATTCACAAGTTTACACCCAAAGCTGATAGCACCTGTACCCACAAATTTTATTTTATCCCCACCTGCATTAGGGCGGTATTGGCCTGCCGTAGCCCCCGCATAACAATCTTTTTTATAATCTATTTTATAAGGTTCAGCCAAGGCTTCTGTAGCACTTAACACACCAATGGCTGTCATTATGCTCCGCGTTACAGGTGAGTTCATAATCTGTTTCATACACCTAACATAGGGCACTCAAAAGCACTTTTAAGGCCTACCCCTTCACAATCTCCAACATCCCGTCCAACCGAACCGATATATCCCCATACCCCCGCTCAATCCGGCCAATGTGTGTCAGCTGGGTTTTCCCCTTGGCCATGGCGGCGGCAATCACGTAGGCCAGCCCCGCCCGCAGGTCGGGCACTTCAATAGGGCCTTCGGGTGCCACCAAAGGCGTAGGCCCCATAATCAAGGCGCTGTGAACGTGCCCTTTGTGCTGAAAGCGGCACGGCCGCCCCAAACACTCGGTAGAAAGTTCAATCTTGGCCCCCATGGCGTTCAACACGCTGGTGTAGCCCAAACGGGCCTCGTACACCGTTTCGTGCACCACGCTGATGCCGCTCGCCTGCGTCAGCAACACGGCAAACGGCTGCTGCCAATCGGTGCTGAAGCCGGGGTACACATCGGTTTCCAGCATAATGGGCGCCAACGGCCCAGCCCTGTAAAACCTCATACTTTGCTCGCCCAGCAACTCCACGCCCCCACCAATCTGACGGTAATAAGCCAAAAAGTTGTTCAAGGTTTCCGGCAAAATGCCGTTCACCACCATGCTGCCGCCGGTGGCACAGGCCAAGGTAGCCCAGCTGGCGGCCTCAATCCTATCCCCCAAGCAATGCATGTGGGTGCCGGTCAAGCGCTCCACTCCTTCAATCCGTATTTCCCGCCCCGGGCTCACAAAAATCACCGCTCCCATCCCGCGCAACATGGTTACCAAAGCCATAATCTCGGGCTCAATGGCAGCATTTTGAATCACCGTCGTCCCCTTGGCCAACACCGCCAAAAACAAACACGTTTCCGTAGCCCCCACGCTGGGGTACGGCAGTTCAAAATGAACGCCTTTCAGCTTTTTGCTTACCACCGCCCCCATGTGGGTGCTGTCCACGTCAATCTTGGCCCCAAAGGCCTCGGCGGCACTTTCATGAAAATCAATGGCCCGCTTGCCAATATCGCACCCGTCCAACCGCGGTATCTCGGCCTTGCCAAAGCGGTGCAACAACACCGGCAGCATTAAAATAGGGATGCGGTTGCTGCGGCTGTCCGGCGTCGTCACGCGGTGCTTGTCCATCCCACGCGGGTCAATACGCAAGGTGGTGGTATCCTGCCAATCCACCGCCACACCCACGCTGCGCAACAAACCCAACGTAATCTCCACATCACCAATGGGGGGAACATTGGTCAGCACGGTCACCCCATCACCCAAACACGCCGCCACCATCGCCTTGGTGGCAAAGTTTTTGGCGCCGTAACAGGTAATCTCGCCCACCACGGGCTTCCCACCGGTAATGGTGTAGGTTGTGCTTGCTGTGTTCATAGCCGCACCCTGCCATGGGTTGGCACGGCACGCAAGCCCAGCAATAACAAAGGGCCCTCAGGCCCCCTGCTTAAAAACTAATCTCGTTCTTTACATTCAAACTCAAATTTAAATTCACCTTTATAGGTCGGCTCAAATTCAGGTTGGTTCAATTTATCCAAAAGAGCATTCAACTTACTCCGCAATTTACCTGCTTCAGCAACTGTCATATTACGTCCAGGGGAATACTTCTCCGTCGTGCTCAATTCACCTAAAAAAGTTTCAACTTGATCCAAAGCATCCAAAGCCAATGTCACTGGCATTACATCACGATCAAACCGACCTACATCTTCTTTATAATAATTAATATATCCAAAAGCTTCCCGTATATTTATCACTCTACTCATTAAACCATCTTGAAAAAGCCCTCCCGCAATAGGATGAAAGCAATCCTGAACCTGATAAACCATCCCCATCAAATCCCTTTCACAAGAACCAGATTTCAAATTCTTATCTAAACATTCTAACAATCTTGTCCCAATCGAAAGAGATCTTTGATCGGCATCTGAAATTGGTCCTGGAACATCTCGCATCTCTGTTCTCATATATTTTATTAAATCCATAATCTTGAAATAAGCCTCACGACTCACCGTTACCGCCATGACATAATCCTCCTTTTAATTTCTCCGCATGTATACCTAAAGAAGTTTAATGTCAAGATGCTTAAAACCCGTTGCCCACCAAATCTAGCTTCCTAAGCCCCCTCCACCATCTTCGTCTGCCACGCCACCCCCAATATCTTCCGCACCATGGCCGCATCTGGGCTGTGGTCAAAGTGGCTAAACTCGCCCTGCATGGTTTGGGCGGCGGCAAAACTTCCCATGGGTACAAAATGCACTTGGGGAGGCTTAATGTTGGCTTCCTTAAAGCCTTTGCGGTACCCCTCCCACCGCAAATCCATCTCGGCATGCAGGCGTTTGGCAATGCTTTCCAGCAACATTTGGGGCACTTCGCCCAACGGGCGACTCACTTCCAGCAACCACATCGGCGTGCGGGCGGCAATATGGTGGCCAAACATGGCCTCCCGCACAAACACGCCATGGCTTACCAAAGCCATGTTGATGTTCGCCAACGCTTCCAACGTGCCATCTTCCCTGAAGTTCTCGCCCATGCCGCACAACCGCACCACGGGCCCGCGCATGGCCACCACCATGGGGTCGGGCTCCATGGCCAGTATCTTCACAATTTGCCCCGTGCTCACACCCAACAAACCCGCCTTGGTGCTCACCACCACCAAATACTCTTTCCCCAAACTCACCTTGCCCGCATGCAGGCGGCGGTAGTTCCGAATAAACCGCCCGTCCGCATAAACATCCTCCACAGGCACAAACTCGTAAAACACTTGCCCGTCATCCAACAGCCGCAACCGCTGACGAATGTTCACATCTTCCTGCCACGCCTGCAACCCGCTGGGGCTGGTGCACCACTGCATCCATTTCAGGTTGGGCAAGCCCCCCAACACATAGGCCAGTTCGGTGCGCTGAAGGCTAATGTCGTACCCCGTAAACGCAAACACCGCCAAGTTGGGCATCAGCTCTTTCAAGGCCACAAAACGGCTTTCCTGCTGGCTTACGTACAGGGCAAAATCAATCAGCGTTTTGGGGTGGGCCACCAACACCGATACCTTGCTCCCGTGCGTCCGCAACTGGTCCAACATGCTGGCAAAGTTTTGCAGGCGGCTGGCATTTTGCTCGGCCAAGGCGGCCATGCGGGGCAACGTCCACCGCTGCCGGAACCACCCGCGCTGCACATCCACGGCGGTATGGAACCCCATAATCGGCACCTGCCCTTCCCGCTTCAACGGCTCGGATTCGCACAGGTAAAAAAAGCTCCCCGCAACCCCCACCCCCTGTGCTTTCAGCTTGTCGCGTACCAAAGCTTCCACGCGCAAAAAATCGCCCGTGGTGTCGCTGGTTACGGGCACCGCCACCCCTCGCCAAGGGGCAATCGCCAACGGCCGCCCGCGGCTTACCAGGTTGGGGGTTTGCAACACTTGGGCCACAGGCAACGCCCCACCCGCCCCGCTGGTTTGGCCCATTTTGGCCAACCCCTCCGCCCATACTTTGGGGCTTTGCACGGGCACCTGCCGCGTAAAGGTTTGGTACAACAACTCAAAATCCTTATAGGCATACAGCTTCGCCACACCCAAATACCCCGCCAAACTGCACTTGCCATTGGCCTTCAAAATACTCCGAAGCACGGCGGGTTGAGTGGTCATTGAACACCCTTCAATGGTAAAGTTACAGGAATAATCGAAACTCCCGTTGGGTCAAGTTTCTGTGCAAATTGCTCTGCCAAACCCATAGCAATCGCCATATGAATACCAGAATCCAACACACTTAAAAGCTCTACCTCACCTTTGGCAACCGACATCCCAGCAGGATAAACCGCCACAGGTTTTTTAGTAATTAACTCAATGAGCGTCTCATTGTTCGCAATATATTTTTGATACGAAGGGGCATCAATGATCGTCGCATCCGCACGTCCCGCATCTATTTCAACAAACAACATGGCGTAATCACCTCCGCCGGGGAAAGCTTTTGCCTGCGCCTTGGGGAATATGTGAGGAACCGCATCTACACTCAAATCACCATCAAGTCCAATAAACCTCGTTGTCTCTTTATTAAGGTCAGCAACGGTTAAATTTTTACCATAAACATACACAGGGGCATAAAGCCATGGGCGTGTATAATCGACAATCTTAGCAGCAGGTATCACCCAAGGACCATCAAAACACATGGCATCCACCCGCCCCATTTTCATATCTTGCACGGCGGTTGCCACATTCAACTGTATGTATTCAACTTTCAAAGCCAAAAGTTGAAAAATCTTGTCCGAAAAATCCTTGGCAATCCCAGTTAGCTCTTTCGTATTTGGGTTATAATCGTAATATGGTGGCCAAGGTGCATACCCACACCTTAAAACCCCCGTCCGCATCACTCGCTCATACGCCGTTTCTTTATGGGGCGCATTTTGGCCCCCCGCTGGGCCCCACAGGTGCACAACCCCCAAACTCAGCACCACCGCCGCAAGTATCGTCAAAATATGTTTCATACGTTTTTCTTTCTTACAAACACGCGTAACGCCATACCACCATACTTGCCTAACTCTCGCAACAGGCATAGCCTAACCCCCATGCACATTCTCATGATCCTCACCTTCCTCGCCGCCGTCGCCACCCTGCTCACAGGCGTGTTCGGCATGGGTAGCAGTGCCAGCGGCCCCCGCAGCACCCGCCTCATGGCCCTCCGTGTGGCTTTATGCCTTGCCTTGCTGGGCGAAATCCTTATTTACGTTGGCTTTGTCCGCTAGCCGCATTCTTCACTTTCAGCTTCACAACATTACCCTTAGGTGAAGCCTTTTTGTCTTTCTTATCATCCTGCTTCCTGCTCCCTGCCTCCTGCACCCTGTAATCCCCCATCACCTTCCGCTTATAATCCCCGCACGCCACCGCAATGTCAGGCCGGGGCTTGGCAAACAACCACCCTTGGCCGTAATCCACACCCAACTCCAGCAACACGTCCATAATAGGCACGTCTTCCACAAACTCGGCAATCACCATAATGCCCATGCCTTGGCATAACTGAACCATATGCTTCACAAACAACCGGTCTTCGGCGTTGCCCACAATGTTCTTCACAAACTCGCCGTCAATCTTCACCACGTCCACATCCAGCACGCGCAGGTATTTAAAGCTGGTGAAGCCGCTGCCAAAGTCATCCAAGGCAAACCTAAAGCCCAACGCCCGCAACTCGGTAATAAAGGCATGAATTTCGCCAATATCCCGCATCTCCGCAGGGTCGTGCAGCGCCATGGTTTCGGTCACTTCAAACAAAATGCGGTTGGGGTCTACGGGTATCTCCACCAACATCTGTTTCAGTTTGGCCATCACCGTCTCGTCACCCAAACTGCGGCAACTCAGGTTGATGCTCATATCGCAATCCACCCCGTCGCGCATCAAAGCAAGCTGGGTTTCCAACACGCGGCGGGTTACGGCCATGTCCAGGTGTTGGATCAACCCGAAGTGCTCGGCCGCATCAATGTACAACGCAGGGTTGCCCACCTTGCCGGTGCTGTCGTAAATCCGCAAAAGGGCCTCAAATAACGGGCGCTGGTGTGGCTTGGCAGGAACAATGGCTTGGTAGTGCATCTCAAAATCGTTGGTTTCCAAACACACCTTCAAGCGTTCCACCCACTTCAGCTGCTCGCGCACGCTGCCCGCGGCTTCGGTGGTTTCGTCGTCGTCGTCCACAAACAGGCGGTTACGGCCCATGTCTTTGGCTCGGTACATGGCCATGTCGGCCGTCATAATCAGGTGGTCAACCCCCTTCTCATCCTGCGGGTATTTCACCATCCCGATGCTCATGGTGGTGGTTAGCCGTGCCCCGTTGTAATCCAAACTCATGGCCTTCACGCGCTCGATAATCTTCTCCACCTTGCCGCTGGCGGTTTTCATATCGATGTTGTGCATGATAATCCCAAACTCGTCCCCCCCCAGCCGCGCCACCACGTCGGTGCTGCGCATCTGGCTCCGCAAAATCTCGGCCACACCTTGCAAAATTCTGTCCCCCGCCTCGTGGCCGTGGGTGTCGTTCACTTCCTTAAAACGGTCAAGGTCAATAAACATCATCACGCCCGTGGTATGGTGGCGCTGACTCAACATCACCGCCCGCTCCAATTCTTCTTTAAAGCGCGTGCGGTTTAACAGCCCTGTCAACTGGTCACTGGTGGCCATGCGATACATGTTTTCGCGGTCCAACTTGCTGGCGGTAATGTTGCTGGCTGCCCCACGGTAGCCCTTAAACGCCCCCGCCTCATCCATCACAGGCACGCCGGATACCCGCACACACACCCGGTCTCCCCCCTTGGAATGCGTCCAAAACTCAAGGTCGCGGTACGGCTCGCGGCGCTCGGCGCGGCTGGCCATCAAATCCCGCATAGGGCTTACCTCGTCGCCAAACAACACCGCCGCTTGGGCCACGCCCACCAAGGCCTCCGGCTCGTAGCCCAACACG
>JBAQUT010000053.1:0-34007 GCA_049297695.1 Alphaproteobacteria bacterium
CCGCTAAAGCGTGTAAGGTGCGGCTATGAAATCGCAAAGTGCACCAAGGCCTTTGGTTGTCCGTTTATTACCTATCGTGGCGTTTGCCGTGGTTGCTGCCTCAGCCGCCGCGTTTGGCAGCATGACCCCGCTGATGGGCCTTGTGTGGGCCACGGTGTTGGCCGTGTGCGGGGGTGGGGCGGCGTGGGTGTTGGCTCAACGTGATAAACCAATTCCAAGTCCTTTGGGTATATGCATCGCCTTGGGGTTGGCTATGGTGGTGTGGGGGTTTGTGCAAGTTGCCCCGTTGCCCCATGGGTTGGAAGGGTGGGCCCACCCTGTATGGGCTAAAACAGCCCAAACGTTAGGTGGGGCTGCGCCCGCAACTATCAGCTTAGCCCCTGCGGATACGGTGGCGAATGCCTTGTTGGGCATGGGGTATGTGGGGTGGGTGGTGGTGATGATTGTTCTGGCCACACGGGCCAGCGGTATGGCCCTGTTACAAGCCATGGCGGTGGCTGCTACGGCCGTATGTATGTATGGGCTGGCCGTGTACGCTACAGGCAACAGCCATGTGCTGAACATACCCAAATCGGTGTATGGGGATTCGCTTTCGGCTACGTTCATCAACCGCAACACCTTTGCCACCTTTGCAGGACTTGCGGTGCTGCTCAACCTTGCCATGCTGTTGGAACGGTTTGGCGAAATGCCCCCGTGGCCTACCACGCCGTGGCGCACATGGGTGCGGGCGTTGAACCATATGGTTATAAAACCCCGTTGGCCGTGGTTGGTTGCAACGGGTGTAGTGATGGTCGCGCTGGTGCTTAGCAACTCGCGTGCGGGGGTGGGTTTTAGCGGTTTAGCTGTGCTGGTTATGGTGTTGGTGCTTACCGCCCGCCAAGGGTGGGTGGTGCGGGGCAGTTTGCTTGTGTTGGTATGTGGTGGGGCTATGGCAACCTACGCAACCTTGGGTGGGCAGCTAGCCCAACGGTTGCAACATGCCGATACCGATGTGGGGGCCCGCCAAACGATATACGCCACCACACTGGATGCATGGCACCACACCCCGTGGACAGGCGTAGGGATGGGAGGGTTTGAGGAAGCGTTCCGGATGGAACGGGGGCCCGAGCTTTCCCTCTCGGTGGATATGAGGATAGACCATGCCCACAACACCCCTTTGGAATGGCTTTTGGAAGCAGGAACAGTGGGCGCAGGGCTTATGGTGGCTATGGTGCTTGCCGTGGTGCGGGCTTTGGTACAAGCCGCCCGCAAGCGCCGCAAACGGATTGTTTACCCCTCTTTGGGATTAGGTGTGCTGGCTTTGGTGATAGGGCATAGCATGTTGGATTTCAGCTTGGAATCCCCCGCCGTGGCACTGTTGGTATTGGGTGCTTTGACGGTGGTGTTGGTAAAGGTGGATAAGCCGGATGTAGAGCAGCCCCTTAAGCCTTTCCAGCGGGCCTTATGGGCCTGTGTGGCGGTGGGGATGGTGGTTGCGGGTGGCATGGCCGCCCCACGCCTGCTGCAAGAAGCCCGCGAGGCACCCGTGGTGGATGCCTTGAACAGCTTGCGGGTGCAAGCTGCGGCCACGAGAAAACCCATTCCTATGGCTGCCCTGAAGGTTATGGAGGGAAAGTTATCGGAACTACCCTCAACACCCCGTACCTTGCGCGAACAGGCCATGGTGCAGGTGGAGCTGGCCAAAGTCACCCGTGCCAACGTGGCCCAAGCGCAAACCCATTGGAATATGGCCCGTACAGCGGCCCGCTCCGCGTTGGAACATTATCCTGCCGACCCTTTTACGTGGCACCGGTTGGCCCTTGCCGAACGGGCTTTGAGGAACGGGAGCGGGGCCATAACGGCCGAGACCATGAGCCTTGTAACCGGCCCGTGGGAGCCCCGTGTGGCCATTGGCCGCTTGCCGTTGCTGGCCAGCTTGTACAATTCCATGAACCCAACTCAACAGGCCGATACCGACGCCCGCGTGCTGCGGTTGTTCCAAACGGGGCCGCATCAGGTATGGTTCCCCTACCGTAGCAATATGGGGGTGTTGGCCTTTGTGGCACGCCGCATTCAACCCGACCCCGCCGCTGTGGACGAGTTTGAAAAACGCACGTGGAATAAAATAACCCCGTTTTTAGAAAAATATGGTAAGGAGGTTCCATGAAATACGTGAAAGAACTGGAAGGTTTGCGGGGGCTGATGGCCTTGTGGGTGCTCATCGGGCATTGGTCCACCACCGTGGCCCTGAGCCACCCTATCTTCCAAACCAAGCTGTACAACGGGTATGCCGTGAACGTGTTCATTATGATTAGCGGCTTTGCCATTGCAGCGTTGCTGGACAAGCGGTCGGAAAACTATCGCATGTATATTACACGTCGGTTTTTCAGGATTTTTCCAGTCTATTTTCTGTTTCTTATGGCCTCGGTGGTGGCGGCACCCATGGCGTTGGAGATATGGCAACATGCCCCAGAAGGCTTTATGAAAGCCTCCCGCATTGCCATTGCCACCAACACCATGGACTATTGGGGTGCACACCTGTTGGCCCATATGACGGCGCTGCATGGGGTTATCCCGAATAAGCTTTTACTCTCCACCGACTATGCCTTTTTGGGCCAAGCATGGAGCATTTCTATGGAGTGGCAGTTTTACCTGATAGCGCCCATGTTCATTGGGTTTATCGTAAACATCATGGCCTCATCTCGCTGGAACACGTGGCAGATGGCGGGGGTTGGTGTGGCCACTGTGGGTGTGGCGGGGGTTTCGGCTTTTATGCCCTATGGGTTTGTGGGCCGCAGCCTGCATGAGTTTGCCTTGGGGATTTTAAGCTTCCATGTGCTGAAACAGGTTTACGGCAACCCCGAAGCCAGTTTGAAACTAGCCTATGCCTGTGCGTTGGGTGTGTTGGTGGCGGTGTTCTTGAAAACCAAAGAGGCGATTCCGTACATCATCTGGTTCAGCGTGATGGTGGCGGTGTTGGTGAAAAACAGACCTGATGCTGGGTTTTCGGCATGGGGCTCTCGCATGTTAAACGCCGCCCCCATTCAATTTTTGGGCCGCCTTTCGTACTCCATGTATCTTTCTCACATGTTGGTCATTTTGGCGGGGTTAAAACTGGTGGAAGCCATGGCGCTGACCGATCCGATGCACCAAGCCATGTTTTTGCTAGCGTTTGTGGTGCCTGTTACGGTGCTGGTATCGTTCGCCAGTTACCATCTGGTTGAAAAACCATGGCATGAGGTGGGGAAAGGTTTGTAACGGTAAGTTACTTACGCTTGATGGTTGCTGGTATTCCTACGGCAAGAGAGTTGGCGGGAACATTTTTTAATACAACCGCATTTGCACCAATGGTTGCGTAATCTCCAATCGTAACATTTCCTAAAACTTTAGCCCCAGCACCAACCGTAACACTTTGGCCAAGAATCATTTTAAAAGGTTTTTTCATATCATAGTCGCTACGACCAAGAGTGGCTTGGTGCATAATGGTGGCGTTGGCTCCAACAGTTACAGGGCCAATAACAATACCAAAAGGGTGGGGAAATCGGATACCTGGACCAATCTGGGCGGCTTGATCAATTTCGCATCCTTTGAGCATGGACGTGATGACAAAAAGAGTGCGGCGTAGAATGCCCCCAACAACTGGAATGCGTTGGAAGGCGTGTTGAAGACGGATAAGAACACATAAATGAAACCCTGTAGAGAAAACAGCAAGACGAAGTTTGGATTGAACACCTTGGAAGGCGTCATATTCAGCTTGAAGGTCTGCTAAAATGTATTTTATATGTTTCATGTTTGATTATCCTATATAAACGTTAATATAGTTATGATTATAGTCAATAGTTCTGGATAAAAATACGTAGTTTATTCCGTAACATGGGTTCAAGCCATAACGATATCATAGATACAAGAAAGAATACGATTATAGAAACAATCATAAGTTGCCACATCCAATTTATGCCAAATTTAGAAAGCAAGTACATAATTCCGAGCCCTATTGTTTGATGGAGTAAGTAAAGAGGATATGTCATCATACCTAGTTGGCGCCAAATATATTGAGTTCGTGTGCTAAATCGTTGGTTGTTCCCGAGTGACCACCAAATAAAAATCACCGAAAATAACCAAATAATAATAGGTATTAACGGGTTATTATGAAGTGAATTTGTCATGAATTGTGTGTTTAATACGAGTTGGCATATACCACCAACTAGGCATATTCCCAAAGCCGTTACTCTCCATATGGCAATACCTTCTGTTTTTAAAGCCCAAAGGAGAACTCCCAAACCAAAATAGCAACCATGTGGCAAAAGTATAATCTCAAATGACCTTGAAACAAGTTTAAGAGCATCAGTTTGTGTGAGTACCTCAGTTTGTAGTAAAAGATATACTCCAGTAATATATAAAGCACTTACACAGCCAAGAAATGCACCAACCAAAGAGATATGTTTTTGCCAACCACATACAATAACTAAAGCCATAGATGCGTAAAATGAGATTTCAACACCCAAGGTCCAATATGAACCATCAACGTAAGGACGTTGTGGTATGAAAAAAAGACACCGTATTAAGGCCTCTATAATGAAATTTATGTCTGAAACATTAAAAATCCACAAGGTTAATGCTGATAAAGGGGCGCAAATCCAAACACCTGGTAATAAACGTAGTACCCTACCACGAATAAAGTTACGGACATTGCCTGTTGCAGCTGAATTAGCGATAACTAAGCCAGAAATGACAAAAAAGATGGGTACTCCAACCCAACCAAACCAAAACATACGGCCTATCTCACTCATAGAAATATCTTTAAGTATTGGCCAAAGCATATTGCTAGGGCCAGCCATTACGGGTTCATAAAGCCAATGCACCGCGACGACCAAAACGGCAGAAACAAATCTTAAAATATCAATTCCAACGATGGTATTCATGGTTTATCCTTTTTTACTTGCATATACCCTATCAAAAACCATAGTAAAGATGATGTTTTAATGGAAAAAAGTGTAGGACCAACCATCAAATTAATTGTCGTAAACATAACGAGAAAAAATGTAAGCCGTCGTGTAGATAGATTCTTTTGAGTTGAAATATAAACTGTAAATATCCACAAAGCTATCAAACCCAATATCGTCTGAGAATAAACGATATAGCTATACCCACTATCCATGCTTTGCGAGATCATGTCGGGTCGTCCGCCTAACAGGCCTTGTAGGTCAATCCAGCTCATTTGGGTCAGGGCCCATTCAAAGCGTCCTTCCAAATCATCGTTGGTGTAGGTGAAGGCTTTGGGGTCATAAAATATAAATGCTGAGATAAGAAGGAAAAAAGGCATAGTCAAAATGTTAAGCCCTGTTGGTACGCGCGGGGCAAGTGTGTGGGCCAATAAAGTAATCAAGGCCATCCCAAAGGCAATACGGCTATCTGTCCCTAACAAGCATAGCACTACCGAACCGATGAGGATGGTGCGGTCGCGTGTGGTAAGTTTCTCCCAAAGCACACTGGTTGTCATGGCCAACAATACGGCAAAGTTACCTAAGGTGGTTTGTTCTAAAAACAAGGATGACAAACGGTGCGAGGTTAAAAAACCAAACGAAAAGCGCCCTTCAATAAGTTTGGTATTGAAAAAGAGGATATCATCGGCAGATGCCCCCAAAGCCTGGGCATCCAAACCACGGGTGTTGAGGTAATACGACGATACCTGAAACAGTGTGCTGTAAAGCTCGGTCGCATAGTTTTCAAACAGCATAACCCCGACCACGGCAACGGCAATCCAGCGGATGAGGGGGATGATATCCCCGCCGGATTTGGCATAGGCCATACCTACCATGCCGAAAGTGGAAATCAGCACGATATCCCGCAGGGCTTTGGGGCTTACGCTTTGGCCCAGGGCGGCGTTGTACAGCACAATCCACACAAACAGAATGGCAAACCCGAACGAGAGCATCAGCCACGGCTTCATGGCGGCGTCTCGCAAAGGGTACAAGGTGTAGGCGGCGGCGGCGATAATCAGGCCTTCGCACGCCATAACATGGGCGGTGCCCACAGGCATAATGTGGGCGTTGATAAGGGCCAAAACGGCGTTGAAAAACAGCCCCGCTACCACAAGCGCACCTAGGCGGAAGGTGGGGGAAGATAAGGTAATGGCTAGGGTGCTCATGCCGAAATCTCCTTTTTATAAATAGCCACGCAGGCTGCCGCCAGTTTGGGCCATGCAAAGGTGGCTGCAAAGGTGCGGGCGGTGGTGCTGTGGGCAGGTTTTACGGTGGCAATGCATTCGGCCATAGCGGCGGCGGCGTCGGTGGGATTGGTATAATCGATACACGCCCCAACTTTGGATTGCTTCACCAACACTTGAAACGACGCGTTGGGCTGCACCAGCGGAATCAGCCCCACGCTCATGCCTTCGATCATGGACATGCCAAAGCCTTCAAACAGGGAAGCCGAGACAAAATACCCGCAGGATTGGAGGATTTTTGTAAGGGCTGCAGGTTTGGTAAAACCATGGATTTTGACGCGTTTGGAAAGGCCGAGGGTGTTGGCAAGGTTGGTTAAATCGGCGCGGGCTACATCCCATTCCGGCCCTACGATATGGAGATTCCCCTTACCTTTGTGCTCGTTTACGAACACGGCAAAGGTACGGATGAGATTTTCCACCATTTTGTGTTCGGCTAGGCGGCCGATGTAAATGAAATCGGGGCCTGTGGCGGTAAAATCGCCCAGCGGTTCTACGGCGTTGGGTTGAAGCACAAGGTTGGAGGTAATGGTGCGGAAGATATCCAGATCGTTCTCGCTGATGGCAAACAGGGTGCCGTAAGCCTTGGCGCTAAGGCGCGTGACGGTGTTGAAGTATATTTGTTTGAACCTGCCCATAACCTTGGTGTGGAAAAACCCCCCGTGGGTGGTGGCCACCATGGGGCGACGGTGGAGGGGTTTCAGCAGGGCAAGGGCATCAAAAAAACCATCGGTGTTGTGGACGTGGAGGATATCGAAACCTTTTACAAAACGGAGGGAGATGAAGGGGATAAAAAATCGTTGGAAGCCTACAAAACTGATGCGGGTAACGGGGATGCCATCAATCATTTCGTGGGCTGGTAAACGGGGTTGTTGGTCATGGGTTTGGCCAAACAGGCGATTGAGGGTTAAAACCTCGACCTGATGCCCCAGGGCTTGTTGGTGGGTGGCCATACTTTTCACATAGGCTTCCAAACCCCCCACCGAAGGCTGGTATTGCCGAACTACGTGCAAGATGCGCATGGGGCGGTTATAGGGCAGTTGGGAATGGGATTCAATAAAAACTCTGAAAATAAACAGCCTCTTGTGATTCATGCTGGAATATGGTTGGTTGGGACATGCAAAAACCAACTTCTACCACTTTGGAAACACGCCGCTTGGGCCCCGTAGCCGTGGCCATGATGACCCAAGACCAGGCTTTGGGAACCATCGTACGACATGTTGTGGAAAATACTCCCCTCAACGTAGCCTTTGCCAACACCAACCTTGTGATGCAAGCCCACAGGAACCCCGATGTAGCTGCGAATCTGAGTGATTTTTTGGTGCTGAACGATGGCATCGGGTTGGAGTTGGGGTGCCGCATGGTGCACGGCCAAGGTTTTCCCGACAACCTGAACGGTACGGATTTTACCCCCCGCCTGCTTCAAAACCTGCCCAAGGGCACTAAGGTTTTTTTGTACGGCAGCAAACCCCATGTGGTGGCCAAAGCCCAAAGCGTGGTGGAGAAAACCTGCGGCGTGACCGTGGTGGGTGTGCAGGATGGTTATGCGGCCGTAAGGGATGAGGATTTGTGCCAACGTATCAACGCTAGCGGGGCGCAGGTTGTTCTGGTGGCTACGGGCAACCCGCGGCAGGAAGCCTGGATGGCCCGCAACCGTGCTGCGTTACAAGCCCCTGTGTGTGTGGGGGTGGGAGCGTTGCTGGATTTTATGACGGGTGAGTTCAAACGCGCGCCCGCGTGGGTACAAAAGGCCAAGTTGGAGTGGTTGTATCGCCTGATGCAAGAGCCCACGCGCTTGGCCCGCCGCTATACGTTGGATGTGCTGGATTTTTTGTGGGTGTGTCGAAAATATGGGGCGAGCGCTTAGGAGCGTCCGTACACGTCCTCATACCGCACAATATCGTCTTCCCCGAAATAATCGCCGGTTTGTACTTCAATCAGGTGCAGCATGGTGGTGGGATGAAGGTTTTCCATACGGTGCTTGCACCCGCGGGGCAGGAACACGGATTCCGACGCGTTCACGGTGAGGGTTTCGTCATCCCGCGTGACCGTGGCCGTGCCGGATACCACCACCCAATGTTCGGCGCGGTGTTTGTGGGATTGCAGGGAAAGACGGCCTTGGGGTTTGACCCAAATATGCTTGGCTTTGTAATCTTTTTCATCGGCCAGCACGGTGTAGCCGCCCCAGGGGCGGTAATCGGTGGTGTGGGTGGTGGCCAAGGGGTTTTTAGCGGTTTCCAAAGCCTTGTAAATATCTTTCACGTCGCCAGATTTATCGCGGGGCAAAATCAGCGTGGCGTCGGGCGTGTGGATGATGACTTGGTTTTTAAGGCCGTGGGCCGCTACCAAGGTTTTATCGTTGCCATGCACATAGCAGCCTTCACAGTCGGTGAGCATGGCTTGGCCAATCACCGCGTTGCCGTTGGAATCTTGTTCTGTTTCTTCCCACATGGCGTGCCAGTTGCCAATGTCGTTCCATTGCCCCGTAAAGGGCACCATGGCCAAGGTTCCAGCCGCAGCCGCAGGTTCCATCACGGCGTAATCCACGCTGATTTTGGGACAGGCGGTGTAAGCATCCTTGGCGGGGCGGTAAAACAGGCCGTCGTGGGCCAAGGTGGCGCCTGCGGTGCTTACGGCGGTGGCCAGATCCGGCGCATGGGTGGCCAAAGCTTGTATGAAAGCTGTTGGGCTGAACAGAAAAATCCCCGCATTCCACGTGTAGGTGCCGTCGGCCAGATAGCCAGCAGCGGTGGCGGCATCGGGTTTTTCCACAAAGCGTTGCACTTGGTAGCCCGCACCCATGGCTTTGCCAGCCTGAATGTAGCCATACCCCGTGGCGGGGAACGTGGGGGCAATGCCGAACGTCACAATGTTACCATCGCGGGCCAGCGGAGCGGCACTTTCCACCATGGCTTGGAAGGTGGCGGCATCGGGAATAAGGTGGTCGGAAGGAAGCACCAGCACCAGCGCTTCAGCGGGCATATGGGCTTGGGCGTAGTGGGCTATCAGGGCGATGGCGGGGGCGGTATCCCGCACGCTGGGTTCCACCATCACGGCCGCAGGAGTTAAGCCAGCTTCGTCCGCTTGTTGCATCACCATAAAGCGGTGGGCCTCGTTGCAGGCCACCACAAGGTGTTTGCTGCCCGCAAAGCCTTGCACGCGGGCCAACGTGTTTTGCAAAAAGGTTTTGCCGCCGGGAGCCTCCAAAAACTGTTTGGGGAAGCTGGCGCGGGAAAGAGGCCACAAGCGGCTGCCCGAACCGCCGGAAAGTACCACGGGCACGATGAGAGGATGTGTCATGAAGGTTGGGTAGCACAATTTTTAGGCAGTGGGAAGGGTGGTAGGGAAGGAAAAAGCTGCGGTAAAGATAAATGATTTGGGTTTAAACCTGAACGGATTATGCCTGGTTTATATGAGGCTTCGCTTTATGAAGGCATTGTTCCGTCAGGATTTTGATTAAAGTGCCTTCGGCACAAGACTGGTGGGGCAAGAGGCAATAGCTATGAGGAATGTTTCTCTATAAGATTCATCATCAAGTTCAAAAGCTAAGATGACATTGATTTATTTCAAACTAGACTTGCATTAGGTAATAGTTATAACTATCTTCATAGTATGAGATTGTATTTATCTTCATATCAGATAGGAGATTGCGGAGACGAGTTGCTTCGCATGATGAGACGTGGGCGAAAAGCAGTTGTTATTCCGAATGCCTCTGATGAGATTGATGACGATGTACGTCGAAATTTTATTAATAATGGTCAGTGGTATAATCAAATTGATGCATTTTATCAAATGGGTATAGATGCTAGCGAATTAGATTTGAAAGATTTTTTTGGGAAGCCAGATAAATTGCGGCAAGCATTGAAAGGAATTGATCTAGTTTGGGTTATGGGTGGTAATTCCTTTGTTTTACGCAATGCAATGAAACGAAGTGGATTTGATCATATCCTGCCGGAACTTTTGAAATCAGACACCTTCGTTTACGGTGGTTTCAGTGCGGGAGTTGTTGTTTTAACACCCACTTTGCATGGTGCAGAATTGGTTGATAATGCAAACGCAAAACCAGAACTCTATTCCCATGAGATTATCTGGGATGGCATGAATTTGATTCCATTTTGTTTTGTGCCACATTACAAATCAGACCACCCAGAGTCACTATTGGTTGAGAAAATGGTTGATTATTATGAAGATCTAGGAATTTCCTACAAGACCTTGCGAGATGGTGGCGTTATACTTATCGAAAATGGCGTTTCAACTGTCAAAGATAGGCCATTAGTTGGTTTTGAGCGATAAACTTAATAGATAAACTGGTGGACCTGAACGGATTGGGAATGGTTTTGATGGGCTTCGCGTTTTGAATTCCCGCCCTGCGGGTCGAACCTGCTGCGCACGTTCGAACGTTTATGAGTCCACCATTCTCAACAAAAATCCCCCTGCGGGGGCCTCTTTGTTGAAAATGGTGGACCTGAACGGATTCGAACCGACGACCCCCTGCTTGCAAAGCAGGTGCTCTACCAACTGAGCTACAGGCCCACGGGATGCTGGGTACCATGAATGCGGGATGGTTTCAAGAGGTTTCAAAGGGGGTGTGTGGCCATGCCAAAACCCTAGGCAAAGGGGCTGGAATGGGTTAAAACGGCAGGGAACAAGGATATAAGCTCATGAAAATATCGCTGAATTGGCTGCGTGATTACTTGGATATGCCCACACCCGTGGATGTACCCGCCTTGGTGCGGGGTTTGGTGCAGTTGGGCCATGAAGTGGATGCCGTGGAAGATGCTGGCAAAGCCTTTACCAGCGTGGTGGTGGGCCATATTGTGGAGCGCGTGCAGCACCCCAAGGCCGATAGGTTGGGCGTGTGCCAAGTGGATGTGGGCCAAGCCCATGGTGGTGTGCGTCAGATTGTGTGCGGGGCCCCCAATGCGCGGGCGGGCCTGACCGTGGCGGTGGCGTTGCCCGGGGCGGTATTGCCGGGGGATTTCAAGATTGGCATGAGCAAAATCCGCGATGTGGATTCCAACGGGATGATATGCAGCGTGGACGAGCTTGGCATGGCTACGGCCCGTGCCGAGGGGATTTGGGAGATGGACACCGCCGCCCCCGTGGGAACCTCGCTAGCAGAAGCTTTGGGGAAAAACGATACGGTGCTGGAGGTGGCGGTAACGCCCAACCGGGGCGATTGCTTGAGCCACCTAGGCTTGGCACGGGATATGGCGGCGTTGGGGTTGGGTAAGCTGAAGCCCTTGGCGGAGTATGCCGCGGGAACGGCAGCGTGCGGGTACACCGTGGCCACCGAGGTGGCAGAGTGCAGCATCATCCACGGTGTGGAAATGAACAACGTGAAAGCCGTGCCCAGCCCAGCCTGGATGCAGGCGCGGTTGGAAGCCTGTGGTGTGAGGCCCCGCAACGTTTTGGTGGATGCCACCAACTACGTGATGTTGGCGGTGGGCCAACCGTTGCACGCCTACGATGCCGCCAAACTGAAAGGCGGTATTGTGGCCCGTGTGTCCAAGGGCGGGGAAGCGTTTGAAGGGATTAACGACACCAAGCTCATCTTGAATGCGGGTGATGTGGTGATTGCGGATGGGGAGAAGATTGTAGGGTTAGGTGGTGTGCTGGGAGGTAGTGGCACGGCGGTGGAAGATGCTACCACGCATATTCTGCTGGAAGCGGCTGTGTTTGACCGCTCCCGCATTGCCCGCACGGGCCAAAGCCATAACCTGAGCACCGATGCGCGGTATCGATTTGAGCGGGGCGTGAACCCTGTGGGGGCGGAAGCGGCCATCCGTATGGCGGCGCATCTGATTGCCGAGGCCACGGGGGGTACGGCCAGCGTGGTGGTAAAGGCGGGCAACGGGGCGCCTGCGCCCAAGGCCATAGTGTACAACCCCAGCTTGTGTGCCACGTTTGGCGGGTTAGAGGTGGAGAAAGAACGTCAAAAAACCATTTTGGAAACCTTGGGGTTTGGCGTGAAAGTGGCGGGGGATGTGTGGCAGGTAACTCCGCCTGCGTTCCGCACCTACATGGCCAACCCCGAAGACCTTGTAGAAGAAGTGTTGCGTGTGGTGGGGTATGAAAATGTGCCCGCCACCTTGCCTCGTGTGATTGGCAACCAGTTGGCGATTAACGGTAAGCCGGTGGAGCTGGACCGTAAAGCCCGCAAAGCCTTGGCGGCGGCGGGTATGATGGAAGCCGTAACGTACAGCTTTATTGCGGAAGCGGATGCGGTGCAATTTGCCTCTGCATCAAGCCTTTTGAAACTGGACAACCCTTTGGCCATGGACAGCATGACCACCATGCGTCCTAGCCTGTTGGCAGGCTTGCTGCGGGCCGCCCATGGCAATGCGGCGCGGAAAGACGTTGTGGCCAAACTGGGCGAAGTAGGCAAGGTATTTACCCCCCAAGGCGAGCGCTTGATGGCCGCTATGGTGCTGACCGCCAATGGTGGCCGTACGTGGCGGGGTGGGGCGGTGAAGCCCGATGTGTTTACCGCCAAAGCAGCGGCCTTGCAGGTGTTGGAATTGGTAGGAGCCCCCTTGGAAAGTTTGATGGTGGAAGCAAACGCTGGCCCAGCTTACCACCCCGGCAAGAGTGGTGTGTTCAAGTTGGGGCCGTTGGTGTTGGCGCGGTTTGGGGAACTTCACCCCCAAGTGACCAAACATTTTGAAGCCCCTGCCGCCTTAGCGGTGGTGGAAGTGGAGTTGGAGCCGTTGTTGAAGATAAACAGTAAAACCAAAGCGTGGGCGCCAAGCTTGTTCCCCGCCGTGAAGCGGGACGTGGCGCTGGTGGTGCCATCGGCTGTTCCAGCATCCACGTTACAAGCCACCTTGCGGGGCACCAACCGCGAGCTGATTACGGCCGTGGAACTGTTTGACGTGTACGTGGGCGAGCATGTGCCCGCAGGCCACAAAAGTTTGGCCCTGGGCCTTACCTTACAAGCACAGGATAAAACCCTGACCGAGGGCGAGATTACAGCTGCCGTGGCCAAAGCCGTGGAGGCGGCGGCCGCCAAACATGGTGCCGTGTTGAGGAGCTGATAATGAGCGTGGTACGCCATGTAATGCAAACCCCGCGCCTGTGGTTGGCTCTTGTGGCGGCCTATGCGGTGGGGTTGGTGCTTTCGGCCTTTGTGCTGGAGCATGGTTTTGGAGTAATACCTTGCCAAATGTGTATGTGGCAGCGGTATGCCCATTGGGGGATTTTGGGGGTTGGTGTGGCGGGGGTGATGTTCCCTAAGCATGCCAAACTTTGGGCGTTTGGGGTTGCTGCTTGTGCTTTGGCGGGGCTGTATGTGGCCGTGTGGCAAAGCGGGGCTCAGGTGGGGCTGTGGAGCTTCCCTGCCAGTTGCACGGGCTGGGGCCAAACCTTGGCCAACGATGCGGGCAACCTGCTGGATGCCATGGCCCACACCAAGATTGTGCCGTGCGATAAAGAGCAGTTTCGGTTGCTGGGGCTGACGCTCGCCATGTGGAATATCCCCGCCATGGTGGCGGTGCTAGCGGTAGCGGTGTGGGGCGGGCGGCGTTAGGTGCTTGGGCGTTTGGCATAGGGGTGGTATAGCGCTGAAAAAGAGGTACAATCGTGCAAACTAAGAGGGATAGAAACCATGCTACAAGCTTACGATTATGCCTATGAAAACCTGTTACGGGATGTGCGCACCAACGGAAAGTTTAAATCCGACCGCACGGGGACGGGTACGTACAGCGTGTTTGGGCGGCAAATACGCTTTGATTTGAAAGAAAGTTTTCCCCTTATTACAACCAAAAAGCTTCATACAAAAAGTATTGTTCATGAGTTGATTTGGTTTATCAAAGGCTACACCAACATTGCGTATTTGAAAGAAAACGGGGTTGGTATTTGGGATGAATGGGCCGACAGCAAAGGCGATTTGGGCCCGGTGTACGGCAAACAATGGCGCCGCTGGGAAGGGCCTGACGGGAAAGAGCATGACCAGATTTCGTGGTTACAAAGTGAATTGATAAAAAACCCTGATAGTCGCCGTTTGATTGTCTCGGCGTGGAATGTGGCGGATGTACCAAAAATGGCGTTGGCACCATGCCATTGCCTGTTTCAGTTTTACGTGCAGGATGGCGAATTGAGTTGCCAGCTATACCAACGCAGTGCCGATTTGTTTTTGGGTGTCCCCTTTAACATTGCAAGTTATGCTTTGTTTACCAGCATGTTGGCCCAAGTGACGGGGTTGAAACCGGGCGAGTTCATCCATACGTTTGGGGACGCACATATTTACAGCAACCACTTGGAGCAGGTCGATTTGCAGTTAAGCCGTGAAGGGCGCCCGTACCCTAAATTGAAATTGAATCCAGATGTGAAAGAGCTTTTGGATTTTAAATTTGAGGATATTACTTTGGAAGGGTACGACCCACACCCGCTCATCAAAGCTCCTGTGGCGATATGAATGACCGTCGCGTTACGTTGATTGCGGCGGTGGCCTCCAACGGTGTGATTGGCCGTGAGGGGGAATTGGTGTTTCATCTCCCAGGTGATTTACCCCGCTTTAAAGCATTAACCACGGGGAAACCCGTTATCATGGGCCGCAAAACGTGGGAAAGTTTGCCCCGTAAACCTTTGCCCAACCGTAGGAACATTGTGCTGACACGGGATACTTTGTGGGAAGCTGATGGTGCCTTAGTTGCTCATAGCGTAGAAACGGCTTTGCAGGCAGCGGGTGAAGCGCCTGAAGTGATGGTGATAGGTGGGGGTGAGATTTATAAACTGTTTATGCCCCATGCGACACATTTGGAGATAACCGAAGTGTGTGCCGTGGCGGAGGGTGATGCGGTATTCCCAAATATAGAAAAAAGTGTTTGGAGAGAAGTTTTACGCACGCACAACGCTGGTGAGCCTGCGTTTGACTACGTGCGGTATGAGAAGGTTTAAAAGGTTTATTCGGGCCCGATGTTCAGTGTGACTTTGCTGGAAAAGCGGCCCGTGCTTTCGATGATGATGGCCACAAACTTGCCGGGTTTGGCAAAGTACATGCTGCTGGTGCTGCTTTGGAAGGCGTTGACCAAGCTCCAACCTCCGGCGGGCATGGCGGATTCGTAAAAGCGGTACACGCTTTGGGGGTCGCTGCGGCCTTCCGACACCACCTTGCCCAAGCTTTGCTGATTGCTGGTAAAAATGGTGCTGCGTTCAAGGTCTATTTTGAAGTTGGCGGGGATGGGCACATCGGGGAAGGCTTTGAGAATGCCGGATTCCAGCTCTTTGGTGTCGGTGTAGGTTTGCACCTCGCCGGTTTTGGGGTCCACGCGGCTCACATCCGGGCTGCGCCAGTTGGGGTCGCAGGCGGCAAGGGCCATGGTTGCAACAAAGGCCAACGCAAGGTGTGTTTTCATGGGGCCATTGTGGCGGTAGGCGCGGGCCGTGTCAATGCTGGGTGGTATCGGGGTTGAGGAGGTGCTGCAGGTCGGCCTCGGTGAACCGTTCCACCTTGCCGCTGGTTTGGTCGGTGAGCGTAATCTCGTCGTCTTTTTCAAACATGTCCCGCAGGTTTTGGGGCGGAATGTTGGCCAAGGCCGCCAGCATGCGGGGGCGGGGGTCGTCGGCTTGAAGACTGAAGGTTTCGGGCTTGGAGAGCCGCAGGGTGTCTTCGGCAAACAGGTTGAGTAGCAAAGTCTCCACGGGGTGGTTGGGGTTGGCCAGCTCGGCAGGCGTCAGGGTTTGCATCAGCAGGCCCAAACGATGCCAGGCATCGTCCTCCACCGACAACCCCGGCAGGGCTTGGAGGAACAGGGCGCCCGCGTGCAGAGGGGCGTCGGCCTCGTCATTCTCCCGCCATGTGAGCACCTTAAAACGCGTGGGGGTTTGCACGCTGGTGGTGAAATAATGCTCCAGCGCCGCGCTGGCGTTGGGGTGGTGCAGGCCCACCAAGCTTTGGTAGGGCTGGGCAAGGTTGGTGTTATCCAGCGTGACGGCAAAATGGCTGTCGGGCAGGTTGCCCAGTTCGGCAAAGCTGGTCTCGCGCATGCCCTCGTTGGCAAAAGCCTTTAAATGCCCTTGCTGGCTGCAATGGGCAAAGGCCATGGCTTTGCGGGCCACGTTTTGCACTTGCAGGTTCACGCTGTGTTCGTGCTTGGCATCGTGCACCAGCAGGGCGGCGGCGGCCAACAGTTCGGCCAGCAGCGTGGCTGTTGCAGGGGCACAATCTTGCAATGTCATCACATGGTCGCTGAGGGCCTCCAGCCGCAGCAAACGCCCGCGGGCGGGGATGTTTTCAAACTGGAAGGGGTGCAACAGACTGCTCATAAAAATGGCATATCATCTCTCGCTTGTTTGGGCAAGCACTACATCCCCAGCCAGCCGCCAAATACGTCGTCGGCGGAATCATCCACCACACCATTTTCCGCCAAAACAAGGGGCGGTAAGGCCGTAAAGGGGTTGAGTGCGGTGGAGGCTTGGGCGGGCAGGTTGAGTGTGGTGGCCAGCGGTGCGCCGCTCATGGCGGCGGGCGTGGCGTAAAAATCGTCCACCAGCGGCAGGTTCATGCTGGCAAAATAGTGGGGGCCGCCGTTAAAGTGGCTGAAGGTAATCAGCCGCGCGGCATCGCGCCCGACCATCCCTTGGATGCTGCCGTTGAGAAGGGTGCGGGCGCTGGTGAGGTTGAGGGTGTTGGCGGCGTACACTTCGCCGCTGATGAGGCCGTCGGCTTCCAGGTTCACATCCCGACCCGTGTAACGCCCCACCAAATCGCGCGAGGTGGCCACGTAAATGCCGTTGGTAACATTCAAGCCAGGGCTGAAGCCAAAGTCGGCCAGCCCGTTGATGCGGTTTTGGTAGTAGTTTTCGGCGTACAGGCCGTAATCGAAGGTGATGTTCTCGGTGCTCTCCACCGTGATGCTGCCCACCCGCGTGGTGGCGCCCACGGGGCCGTTGAACAGGATGTTGCCTTGGCTACCAGCGCGCAACGTCAGGTGGTAAGGCCCATCCACGGTATCGTTGAACGTGATGGTGCCGTTGCCGCCGCTGGTATCAATGGCCCCGTTGCCGCCAAGGTTGACGGCGTTGTTGTAGGTGATATCGCCGTACCCGATGGTGAGCAGGTTGTTCAGGTTGGTTTCGCCCGTGTAAGTTTGGGCACCTGTGGTGGTGATGGGGCTGGTAAGGTTGATGATTTGGGCTGCAATGGTCATGTTGGTGAGCGCGCTGGTGTTGCCCAAGGGGGCGTTGATGAACACCTCGCCCAAGCCCGCGTCCAAGTTCATGGCGTAGGGACCATTCAGGGCTTGGTTGATGAAAATATCGCCCCCATCGGTGGTGATGAAAATATCCCCCACCAGGTTGGCGGCGGTGTTCAGGCTAATATCGCCCCCGCCGCTGGAGAGGAAGCCGGCCAAGCCTTGGTCGGCCGTGATGGTTTGGGCGCCTGTGGTGTAAATGTTCCCCAAAATCTGGGCTACCGAGGCATCAATGGTGAGGGTAGCCAGTTTGCCCGTGGTGGTGTTCCCCACCTGGTACAAGGTTACGAGATTTCCGTAAATCAATAAATCCACGCCGCTGGTGGTAGCCAAAATCTGGTTGGTGGTTCCCATGGCCACGTTGGTGCGGGTGGTTCCGTCGCGGCCGTACACGTTGGTATCGCCGCCCAGCAAAATCCGCTGTACGGGGCTGAAGGTAAGCCCGGAGTCGGCTTCAATGTTGCCCCCGCCGTAAATAAAATCGCGCCCGCTGGAGATAGTGAGGGCATTCACATCCATGTTGCCCGTCATATCAATATCCCCGCTGCCCGCTACCAGCGTCACGTTATGGTCTCCCGTGATGGCACCAGTGTGGGTAAGGGTATCCCCGCTTCCGCCGCCGCTGGTGAGCGTGGTGTTGGCGGCCAGAGTTGTGGCTCCGGTTACGGTCAGGTCATCGCCTGCCGTCAGGTTGCCGTTCAGGGTGGTATCCCCTGTGATGGTAAGGTTGGTGCCTGCAGTCAAGGTGTCGTTCACGGTGTTATCGCCCACCAAGCTAAGGGCAGCCGAGGATGTGAGGGCGGCGTTGACGGTGTTGTTTCCGGTCAGCATCATGGCGCCAACCGAGGTGAGAACGGCATCCAAAATGTTGTCGCCCGTCATGCTTAAGGTGCCGGCGGCGGTGATGGTATTCAGCACGTGGGTATCGCCTGTGAGGGTTATATCATCCGCTGCCAACGCTTGGTTGAAGGTGAGCGTGGTGGCGTTTACCACCAAGTCGCCTGTTTGGTTCAGGGCGTTGGCCACAAAATCGCCCGTGGTGGTAAAGGTAAGGTCAGTGAGTGGGGTTATGCCGCCCAGCGAACTCCCCACGGTGATATCCGCCGCACCGGTGTTGACGGTAAGGCTGTAGGGGCCGTTCAACGTGCTGTTGATATCAAACGCGCCGCCCGCCGTGGTGATGGTGCTGTTGGCGGTGAGGGTGGTGGTACCGTTCAGGGTAACGGCATCGCCCGTGGTGGTCAGCGTGGTGCCTAAGTTGGTAGGCCCGTTGTAGGTTTGGGTGCCGCCCGTGCTGATGGCCCGCGCCACGTTGCTGGCCGTGCTGGCAGTAAGGGTAAGGGTGTTCACGCCGCTGATAGGGCCTGTGGTAAGGGTTCCGCCGCTCATGGCGATGTTAAAGGCGCCGGTGAGGGTGTTGCCGCTGTCCATGGTGATGTTGGCCGTACCGGCATCCCACGCGCTGTTGGCGGTGAGGGTAATGCCGTTTAGCCCTGTAAAGTCCATAGCGCCTGTGGTGGTGAGGTTTCCTCCCAGCGTGAGGGCATCGCCCCCCGCAAAGGCAAAGGCGCCGATGGTAGCGTCATCCGCCAACAAAATATCGCCGCTGGTGCCTGCATTGAGGGTAAGGGTGTGGGCGCCGCTGAGAAGGCCGTTGATCGAGATGTTGCCGTTGCCTGCGCTGGTGTTGATGGCGGCGGAGGTGGTGAGGGCGACATCCCCCGCGCTGAACACGCCGCCTGAGAGGGTGAGGGTGCTGCCGAGATTCAATGTACCGTAAGTTTGGTTGCCGCTGGTGGTTGCGTTGCCCGTGATGGTGCTGGCCCCGCTGTTGGTAATGCCGGAGAGGGGGGTAACGCCCCCCACCGCACCTTGCAAGCGCAACTGGCCTGTGCCTGTGCTGGCAATAAGCGGGCTGCTGCCGTTGAGCGTGCTGGCAAAGGTGGCATCCCCGCCTGTGGTGTTGATGTTGGCCGTGCCATTCATGGTAACGGGGCTGTTGAACGTAAGGGCGCTGCCTGTGTGGGTGGTAACGCCTTGCAGGGTGGTGGCACCGGTGAAGGTTTGGGCGCCTGTGGTGGTGGCCCCACGGCTGGTGAGGGTTCCAGCTGTAACCGCCAAGCTGGCAAGGGGTGTTACCCCGCCCACAACGCCTTGAAAATCGGTAGCACCTGTACCGTTGATAATCAGGTTATGAGCCCCGTTGATGGTGTTGGCGGCCGTAATGGCCCCGCCTTGGAACGAGCTGTTGGCCGTGAGGGTGATGGGATTGTTGAACTGCAAATCTCCTCCGCTGCTGGTAAGCCCTGCGGCGATGTTGAGGGCTGGTGCCGTGTAGGTTTGGTTGCCTGTGGTGGTCACGTCATCCAAGCTGAGGGATGTGGCGCCGTTGGCGGTGACGGTGGTGAGAGGGGTTAAATTGCCCATCACGGGGAGAGTCAGAACATCTCCCGTGAGAGTCAGGGTGCGGGCACCGTTGATGCTGTTGCCGCTATCGAACGTAATGTTGCTGGCCCCGCCGTTGGCGTTCAGCGTGGTGTTGGCGGTGAGGGTGAGGGCGGAAAGAGGAGTGAAATCCAACGCGCTGGCCACGGCCCATATGCCACCCAACGTGAGGTTGTTGCCGCTGATAAATTGAAGGTCATCCAGCGTCACGTTCCCACCCAACGTGATGTTGCCGGTGCCTGCGGTGAGGGCCAACAGCTCGGTAGCGCCTGTGACGGTACCGTTCAGGGCAATGGCTCCGCCGCTGCCCGTAGCAAGGCCAATGTCGGTTCCCAACGTGGTGTTTCCGTTCACCGTAATGGCGCCACCGTTGGTGGTGATGTTGCGGTTCATGTTCACCACGCCTGTACCGCCCGTGGTGGTCAGGTTGATATCCCCGCCGCTGCCGCCAGCCGTGTTGAGGGTGCCGAGCAAAATGGTCACGCCGTTCAGGGTTAAATCCGCGCCAACGGTATCGATTGTATCTCCCGTATCCATGCTGAAACTGCCGCTGCCATCGGCGTCACTATCCGCCATAAAGTTCACGTTGCCCGTGCTGGCCAAGCTGAGGGTGTCGTCGGTAAGATTGGCCACAGTGAAATTGTTGGTGGCGCGTAAATCAATGTTGGTGCCTGCGCTCAAAACCTCCAAAGCTTGCTCGGAAATGGCAAAATCCACCAAACCGCCATCAGCGCCCAGCACGGTGCCATCGGCAACCTCGGCATCGTCGGCATCTGGCCCGCCATCGGTGATGACGATGTTGGTGGGGTCAAACAGCAAGGTGCCCGTGTGGCCGTGGGCGGCGGTGGTATCGGCGTGGCCGTTGAAAGCTAAGCCTTGCACGCCTGAAATTTCTAGAAATCCCCCATCCCCACCTTGGGCTCCGCCACGGGCTTGGTTGGTGCCGGCAAAACGGGTGGTGCCGTTGGCCCACACGGTAACTTCGCCACCCTTGCCGTTCTGGGTGGCGTTGGCGGAAAGCACAGCGCCACTGGCCACACGGGTATGCTGTGCTGTGGGCAAGCCCGTTGCGCCATGGGCCAAACCACCCACATGCACGGCGCCACCGCCGGCCGGGCCATCGGCGGCAAGACGTGCCCCTGTTTGCACATCCACAAACTGCCCCACCACATCCACCACGCCGCCCGTGGCGTTGGGGGTGGTGCCGTCGGCCGTAACTGTGCCTGCTACTTGCGTCATCTGCGTAGGGGCGCTGCCCAGCACGATATGGCCGTTCACGGTTTCAAAACTGTTGGCTTCAATCAGGCCCGAGGTGTTCACCACGTTAGCCAGCGCAGCCTCGGTGGCTTGGGTGGTAAGGGCCACAGTGCCACCGTTGGCGGAAAGGCTGCCCGTGTTGGCCACGTGGGCTGCAAACCCCATGGGGTTGGGGGATAAGGTGAGAAGGTTGTCGCCCACGGGGTCTACCGTAAAGGCCCCAGCCCCTGCCAACGCCACGGTGCCTTGGGGGGCATGGATGTTGCCCGTGTTCTCCACCGTTGGAGCGGCCAACACGGCGTAACCGTGGGGGGCGATGGTGAGGATTCCGTGGTTGGTAACGTTGCCTTGCCCGCCTGAGAAGGCCATGGGCCCACCCGCCATAAAGGCGCTATCGGTAAGGGTGGCCGTGCTGGCCAAAAGGCTGCCCACGTTGACCTGTGCCCCCGCCCCGAACATGATGCCTTGGGGGTTGAGCAGGTACACGCTGCCGTTGCTGCCAAGACTGCCCAAAATACTGCTGGCGCTGCCGCCCACCACGCGATTGAGAGAGATACTTCCGGCATTCGGTAAGGCAAAATACACACTTTCGCCCGTGCCGATGTTGAAGGCATCCCAGTTGAGTATGGCGCGGTTGGTGTTTTGGGTGATGGTCAGCGTACTGGCATCGGGTTGGGAGAGGGTAGCCTGCCCCGCTACCACTTGAGCCTGTTGGGGCAACGCCCATGCAAGCCCCGTGGGGAGAACGCTTGCCAGCATCAGGGCGCGCCATAAACTCATGAGGCAGGTTTCCCTTTCCGCAAGGCGCCCAGCGTTTCAAAATCCACCTTGCTGTTCAGGCGGAAGTAAATGGTAGCATTGTCGTTGTTGGTGCTTTGCACCTCGCGCGTGGTGGGTTTGACCATCATCACTTCGGCGTTCAGGTTGGGGCTGAATTGCAAACGCACGCCCATACCCACGCTGGCCAAGGTTTTGGCGGTGTTGTCTTCCAGCACGTCGCGGTCTTTGTTCCAAACAGCCCCGTAATCGTAAAAACCAAACAACTGCCAGGCATCCAGCCACGGCCACGCGGGGGTAAAGGTGGCCTGAAGCTCCGCCTTGGCGGCAAGGCCGTGCTCGCCCGTCAGTTCGTTGCTATCGTATCCGCGCCCAAAACCGGTGGGGCCGCCCAAGCCAAATTCATCGCCCGCCAACAGGGCGTGGGTGCTGTATTGGCCGCTGCCCGAGAGTACAAGATTCCACACCTCGTTCAAACGTTGCAAACGGCTGACATCCACGTTGGCTTTGGTGAAATCCACCCCTGTACCCCGCAATCGGCTGGAACCCAAACTGTTGCGGGCGGTGCCACCCAAAAGGTCGAGCCCTTGGGAGAGTTTGGCATCCATCGTGGTGAACCCTTGCAAGTCGTCCAGCGTGGTAGTGCGGGTGCCAAGGCGCAGGGTGCGGGTGTGGTCGGCGCTGAGTTGCAGGCCGCTGCTGGTGCTGTCGGCATCGGCCCAATCCAGCGTGCCATACACATCCCACGCCAAGGCGCGGGTGCGGTGCAGGTTTTGGGTGAGGGTAAGGCCTGCGCCGAAGGTACGGCTGTTGATATCCAAATCTTCCAGCGTCCATTCGGGCCGTGAAATGCCTTTGCTGAGGTTGAGCGATGCCGTGGTGCCCAAGCTGTTGAGAGGCAAACTGTACGTACTATCCACCAAGGTTAAATCACTACCGTTGGGGTCTTGCAGGGCTTGCACGGCCAGCGTATCGCCCCACGGTGCAAGCACGTTATGAACGGTAGCACCCATCTCAAATCGGTTGGGGCCAATGTAGCGGGTGCCGTGGTTGTTGAAACCCAACGATACATCGCCTTGGGTGTCGTGAAGGTTCAGGGTTAAAATGGCTCCACCAGGTGTCTCGGCCGGCGAGAGGGTGCCTTGGGCGGTGATGCCCGGAAGGGTGTTCAGTTGCAGCAGCGCCGTTTCAACATCCTTGCTGGTGGGGGTGGATTTGGCTTTGAGGCGGGCGACAATGCTGCGCACCAGCGCGTTGGCTTGAACATGCTCGGCGCCGTTCACACGGATATCATCCACCCGACCTTCCACAACGTGGATGAGCAAACGGCCGTTTTCAAACTGCTGCGGGGGCAAATTGGCCCGGCCCAAAAAATAGCCTTGGGCACGGTAGGTGTGGGTAATGTTGGCCACCACGGCATCAATCGCCGCAAGGCTGGTTTCTTGGCCAGAAATGGGTTCCAACAGTTTCCCCAACGTCTCGGCGGGCAGCAAGGTTGCGCCTTGGATTTCAACCCCTGTGAGTGTAACCCGCGCATCTTCTTTATCCTGGTTGGGAGTGGGAGGAGGTAACGTTGGAAGAGTGAGGCTGATATCTCGCGGTGCAGGAAGGGCTTGGGTGCGCAACACATCGTGCAGGCGTTGCAGGTTGGCGGGGCCGGGCAAAGGCGTGCTGGCAACAGCAAAGCTGGGCAGGGCTGCCAAAACACTTAAAAAGCCTACGTGCCACAGCGGGTGGGGCTTCATGCCGCCTCTTTCTTGTTAGCGGTTAACCTACCATACCTTATGCCAAAAGCGTGCCAGATTGCCTTGGGTTTGGGCGGTTGTGGTGAAGGGGTGTTGTATGGAATGGTAGCCACGTTTCAACAGGCAGATATGGGATGAGAAAAAAGGGTGCGTGCAGACCGAGCACCGTAAGCGTACATACTGCGTACGTGCGGAGCGGAGGGCAAACGCAACCCTTTTTATCGCCCAAAGATGCCTGTTGAAAAAAAGCCCTCAGGGGAGAGGGCTAAAGTCGGCGCCAAGGGGTGGGGGGGAGGAGGCGCCGATGCCCAACCCTAACCCGCTGGGATTTCAACACGCAAGAGGATGTTGTGGCGGTAGGGTGACGTGGTGTGTTGAATATGTTACAAAAGGGAATGACACAGATGTTTTCCCATCCTTTTGTTGGCCCCCTCGTAAGCCTTGAATGTGGCGCACACGTGGCGGATATCGCTGTGCTTGGCGCCCACGTGGTGAGGTGGGAGCATGAGGGGAAGAACATGCTGTGGTGTGCTTCGCAACGGCTTGAGGGTAAACCGTACCGCGGGGGTATCCCCGTATGTTGGCCGTGGTTTGGGCCGCACCCCACCGATGCCATCCAACCCGCCCATGGTACCGCCCGACGGCGGGAATGGAATGTGGTGGATGTTGGCGCATCTCAAGCCTGTTTCAGGTTGCAAGAGGGGGATGTGGAGGCTGTTTATAGTATCAAACTTACGATGGAAGGGTTGGAGTTAGTATTAACTACAACCAATCAGGGATCCACGCCGCACACCGTCTCAGCTGCGTTGCACACCTATCTGGCGGTGGACAATGTTGCCAAAGTGCGGATAGAGGGTTTGGAAGGTACACATTACATCGACCAGTTGGACAACGATACGATGAAACCCCAACACGGCCCCGTAACCTTTGCGGGCGAGGTGGACCGTGTGTATCAAGCGGGTAAAGCCATAGTGCGGGAAGGAACCCGTGGGGTGATGGTGGACAGTTTGGGCGCCAGCGCCAGCACCGTGGTGTGGAACCCGTGGGTGGAAAAGTCTGCGCGCTTGGGCGATATGACGGCGGAGGATTACCGCCACATGGTATGTGTGGAGACGGCGTGGGCGATGAACGACGCTCGCGTGATAAAACCCAAGCAACAGGCAACGCTGAAGGCCGTGTTAACACCGATTAGCGTTTGATATATTTGGCGGCTAAAATGCCCAACACCATGGCGGCTACAAAGGCGTATCCATCCGCCGTGGGGTGCATCAGGTTAGCTAGCGCGGGACCGGGGCAAGTACCCGCCAACCCCCATCCGATGCCAAACAGCGCCGCGCCGACAATCAAGGGTTTATCCAACTGAGTGGCGGTGGGGATGCTGAACTTGGGTTCAAACAAGGGTTTGGAACGCCCCCATACCAGCCGAAACCCCACAAACGTGGTGAGCACAGCGCCGCCCATCACAAACGCCAGCGTGGCGTCCCATGTGCCATTCCAGAGGGCTGCAACATCTAAAAACGCTAAAACCTTGGCGGGGTTGGTCATGCCCGAAACCACCAAACCTGACCCAAACAAAACGCCTGAAAACCCGATGCCAAGCCATGCGCCAATGCTGTTTTTAAAGCCCATGGCGGATGACTCCCACGGTGAGTATGGCGCTGGCCATAAACACGGCCACGGCCACCATGCTACGGCCGGAAAGGCGGGCCAACCCACACACGCCATGCCCGCTGGTGCAGCCCGAGCCATACGTAGCCCCAAACCCCACTAAAAATGCTGCACCCAACATGTACAACCCTGTGCCGTATGGGGCTGCCAGATGAGTCTGGAAAATAGAACCCATGAACATCGCCCCAACCCAAAGGCCAAATACAAACACAACCCGCCAGGCGACATCCCCACGGGTTGGAGGTAGCAACTCGCCGACAATGCCGCTTACGCCCGCAATACGACCTACCGTGAGCATCAATACTACAGCGGAAAGCCCTATCAGCATGCCACCTGCCAAACCGTACATCAATGTGTCCATGGTTGAATGTTAAGCCTGTTGGAGAGGGATGAAAAGGAGAAAAAGGAAGAATAACTGGTGCGGTGGAGGGACTCACATACGTCACATAAACCCATGTTATATATACATATATGCAATCCTTGTTTGCGTGAGTACCCAGAAAAGTACCCAGTTAAAACGTTGCTTGCACCTATTTATCCACCCGCTGCCAGTATCGTCCAAGATGGCTTGACGGGCAAGAGGTTTCCCCACCATACTGCCCTTGGAAGCGTGATTGTTCACGCCTCTGGGGCTTCAAAACCTCGTCATGAGTGGGCGGCACCACCAAACTAGGTGCTGTTTGTGTTTGTAGCACATCCTAAGTTGCTATCCATGCGGCTGGGTGGTGGTGCTATGTCCAAGGCGTAAGCTGAAAGGCTCCACGCCGTCTCATGACGGTTTTGAACACCCAGCCACTCTTTATCGGGTGGCTTTTGTTTAACCGCAAAGGACACACACCATGAACACCCCCTCTCACTCTGAACAAGCTTCACGCCCTGAAATGGTCATCGTCTTTGCCTTCTTTACCTTGTGGGGGTTCATCCTTGGGTTAGGGGTGGGTTGGTGGGTGTGGGGGTAAGCTTGCAAAATAGCATACCAATCCCTATATAAGCCCTAGCAAACCTAGGAGATATCATGGCTACACCCTTGAATTGGGCACAGAAGGAAGCTGTACAGGCTGTCGCAGGCGATTTGGGTGCAAAACATAAAAAGGTTTATGTGGATATGCCTACCCGTGCAGGGAAAACGGCTGTCCCATTACATATTTTGGAGATGCTTGAGCGTAATGGTGGTTGCCCATCGGTTACGTTTTTGGCTGAACGGAAAGAACAGGTAAGAAATATTCTTGACCAAGCGCGGATGTTTGCCCCTACGCTGGTGGAGAGGGGCCTTATTGAAGCCCATACCTCTGCTTCTTTGCGCAAGCGTGGTTCTTTGCCTCGTGTAAGGGTCATGACCTACATGGGCCGCACCGCTGCCGTGCTAGATGGTACTTTGAACCCGATGGATGAAGCATGGCTGATTGAAGATGAAGCCCAACACGTCCTCTCTGAACTCCGCCAAGATACCCACAACCGCAACCCCAAAGCCATTCACATTGCCCTCACAGCCTCACCTGAATATAATGAAGACAAGGGATTGCCTCAAGCTGGCTATAAACTTTCGTATTGGTTGTCGCGCCAAAAGGCCATTGATGGAAAACTGAACGCTCAAACCCGTAGCGTGGTAGTGGAAATGGAAAATATCCAAGGTGGTCTTGATGATATTGCCCGTACGGCCAGCGATTATTCCCCTGAAGAATTGGACAAGTTAGTTCGACAAACCGAAGTTATGGAGAACCTGATTCGGTTCGCACGCGAATGGCATAGTCCCATTGACCCAAGACCCATTCATCAGCGGGATGGCTTTATTTTCTGTAACTCTATTGCTGATTCAATTGCTACCGCCCAGCGGTGGAATCAAGAATTTGGTAAGGGTTCCTGTGTGGCTGTGTGGGGTGATATGAACCCTGCCGACCAAGCCAAGGCCATTCAAGCTCACGAAGAAGGCCGTATCAGGTGGTTGGCCTCCTCAAGATTTGCGATTGAGGGGATGGGAAAGAACCATCATGATGTTGTTATCAATAAGGTTCCTCGACTTTCGGCGGTAGATGTTAAGCAATGTGGTGGGCGTGTGACGGGCTACGACCACAATAATCCCGACAAAGAAGCCCTGATTGCCGACCTTGTTTATCCCTCGGAACGAGGAGACCAACTCCTGTATGGGGATGCCATAGGTGGGTTCTTGTTTGAAGGAAAAGATGCCCACGAAGGAAAACTCAAGGGTAAGCATGTCCCCAATTTGACGCCTTCTCCCCTGATTTCAGGCCTAACAATTGCCGCTATGCCTAATACAGTGGAAACATTCTTGCACCGCCGTAACGAAAAGCGTGCGCGTACCGAGAATCGCCCTCTTCAACGCTATACTGAAAATGTCCGTGAAAGGATGCAGGCAATAGGTTTGCTCTCCTTTTACCAAGTATGGGCAAGGGTTCAAGAAGTTGTAACAGAGCTTGATATAGAAGATGGTCGATACCGCAATCGACAAGTTTCTGAGTCTGCTATCAAGGCCTTGATGGTAGGTGAGGGTAGTTATGAAGATGAGAAATTTCTTGAATATAGCAAAGCTGCTGTTGTGTTGGCAGTTGCATTAAGCATCCGCCCTGAACAACTCTTTGGCCCTCTCTCGAGAGTTGATAAAAGTGGTGAAGCCAAGCTCCTCCGCCCGATTGATTACAAGGATGAAGACCTTATGTTTAATGATACAGGCGTGGAGCCATATGACAACGATGAGGCCAAGCCCCTTTTAGGTACGAATGAAGAGGTTCTTCAGGGTATTTTGGATATGGGGGATTTTGATAAGGTTTGGGATGAGGAGATTGATTGGGATGCAACGGAAGATGCAGAGACATTAATTCATACCGACCAACTTCGTGAAAAAATAGCACCGTATCTTAGAAGCCTTTCTTCTAGAGAGGAACGAGTACTAAGGGCGAGATTTGGTATAGGGCTTAAGAGTGACCAAACACTGGAAGAAGTTTCAAAACCCCTTTGCGTTACTGGTGCAAGGATAAGAGAAATTGAAGGTAAAGCTTTAAGGTCACTTAGAGACCCACATTTACGTGGCTTGTTGTGTGTCGAATCAGGAGAGATAGGTACTCCTATTGACATTACTAGAGTGGGTGTTGTTGATTTCAAAAAAGATGATATTCATCCAGAGATTAAGAAAGCTGTTGTACGTGTAGCCGAATACTATAGAGAGAAATTTAGAACAGTAAGTTTCGATACAGTGATACGAGCTTTAGAAGCCACGCTTGAAATAAATAGAAATGATTATGGTGTTTGGAATATTCAAGAATTCCGTAAATCTTATTTATATGATGCCTTGAATTTACTTATTTTAGTCGACCAAGGGTATGATTGGGGAGCACAAGAAATAATTGACAAGCCCCTTAATAATGAGAGAGACGAATGGGGTCGCAAATATTTAGAAGAAAAGAAAATTAAGGCAAAAAGAGTTCTTGAGCTTATTCTGAAGTATAAAGAAAAAGGCTCGCCCAAGCCTTCGCGGAACATACCAGCCAGCCAACCTTCTGTGCCTGAAGTTGAAGTATTGAAACCACAAGTAAGTGTTGATATTGAGCCGCAAGTAGCTATAGAAGCTGCCCGACACTACCGTGAACGATTCAAAAACGAACCTATGCATGTTGCCATTTATGCCCTTGAAATCTCCCTTGGCGTTACAAGTGAGCGCGGTCACGTAACTGCAGAGGATTTCAAACATCAACATAGATATGATGCCCATCATTTACTTCGACTTGCTAAACAAGGCTACGATTGGGGTTCGAAAGCACTTTTGGCTAAAAGCTATGATGAAGCCAACAAACCTTTTAGAGAACTTGGTGTAGTATTGGAGCGTTCTACATTTGAACGTGCCAGACAACAGGCTGAACGGTTGATTGAACTTTTGACGCTATGTAAAGATAAGGATACTGAGGAATTGGATAGATAAATAGTCAGAGTTTAAATCTATTTGAGTCTTAATTCTCTCTCATAAACTCCCTCCAAACCCTCCAAATCTCTAAGTTTTCTAACGAATACCTCCCATGGGTGAGATTGGCCTTGCTAATCGCCTCTCGCCCCGCCTCAGTTTTGGGCCCCGTAGACTTGCCCCCATGCAACCGACAACACCCATTCCGCATGGCAGGTTGACGGCAGGGTAAGCGAGTGCGTTTGCAGCGGCATTTGCACTTGGGAAGGGTTTGAATGGGAACGGGCATGGGGTTATCCCTCGCTTTTCGTTTTAGCCCCCCCACACCCCGCTACCGCCCCCACGATAGCTTGTCCGCCGTTTTGCACTTCCACTTTCTCTACAATCACTTTCTGCGTGGTTTGGCCGCCGTTGCGCATGGTGTTGTAAAGTTCAAGTTGGCGTATCAGTAGGCTTTGGGCTTTATGGGCGCGGTTGGTGTAGTGGTTGGCAGCTTCCAGTTCATGGCTTTCCAGCGATTGCGATAACATCCGCATCGCCACATGGTTGGTTGCTACGATTTGGGCGGCCAACAAGCCCTCCATTTCGTTTTTGGGTGCTAACCCATACAACATCGCCAGAATCGTGTTCATGCGGGCATCTCCTTGCCCGACATGCACAATGTTATCAAGGTAGTTGAGTTGCGTGGTTATCAGCTTGTCATCAAGACTACCAAAGGCTTGGCCGTAGGTGAGGGCCAACTTGCACACAGTATCCTCGGCGTGAAGGTGTACTGTGGTGTGCCTGCTTCCATCGGGTTGTGTAGTGGAAACAAGGTTGCCACGGTTGCCGCTCCGCCGTGACACATACCGAATTAGGCTCAATTCATCATCGGTGAGTTTGGCTTTGGCGGTTTTGAGTTTTTCAAGTTTAGTGTCGGTGGTCATGGTATTGTCTTTCATGATGAGGGGTGTTCAAGTGTTCAGTACCCTAGGGGGGTGAACACCTGAACACATGGTTATGCGGCTTTGAGGTAGTTGTTGACGGCAGAGGCGCTACAACCAAGTTTATCGGCAATCTGCCGCTGACTGAGGCCCTGTTTGGAGAGTTCCACCGCTTCAGCGGCCCGTGGGTTGTCCAGAGGGGCTTCCCCCACCTCCCACGTGCTTAGGCTGTTCACTGTTATCAGTCGGATGGATTTAGAGGCCGCAGACTCGCCCCAAAAATGGCGGTTCTTTTCAAACTCCCAAACACAGGCTAACCCGTCTTTAGAACGCCCTTGTATGGGTGGCCGCAGGCGAATAATGGCATTTGGCCCCGCCTCCAAATGCCCCGAACCCCGTGAACCGCCATTCTTGTTAGCATGGTGGGCCAGAATGATGGAAACGCCCCGCAGCTTCATCCTCTGCAACCATGCGGCGTTCTCTTGCCACGCAACCGAATCGTTTTCGTTCTTCAGGTCAAACAGCGTGCTTTTGTTATCCAGTATCAAAAGCTCCACCTTCATGCCTGTCACAAGGCGCTCCAGTTCCCGTTGTTCGTAATCATCATCCAGCAAGCCCCATGGTCTGCCCGCGTAGCCTGTTTGCAAGAGAATGAGAGTTTCAGGAATCTACTCTCCACCATTCAAGCTCCGCGCCCGCATCTGCATCTCGCTACGGGTCATCTCGGAATCCACAAACATCACGGTCATGGGGCGGCTTACCTTGTAGCCGATAAAATCCTCCCCCTTCGCGCATGCCAGCGCCAACCCCAGCAACAGGTTGGTTTTACCCAACCCGCGCTCGGAATACAGCAAACTAATAGAACCCTTGAACATCCATTCCCCGACCAGATACTCCAGCGGCGGCGAGGGGATGCGCATAAACCCTTCCCCAGCCGCAAAGCCGTATTTCTCACCTTCTAAGGCTAAAAAGCCAAGTTGCTCAAAGTCCAGCGGCATGGCCCACCTCCACCGCGCCTTTCACGCGTTCCAGCAACCAGAAGTGAAAATACTCCCGTCCACCAAGAATGAAACTACGCCTGCCAATCCGCAGTCGGCGTTCCCGTAGGCTCTCCAGCACCTCCCACAAATCGGGAATCCGATGCACCAAGGTATGAACCCCGCCGCAGCGCAAGGTTTGCACCACGTCACGCTCACGGCCCGACAGGTTGTAGGGGCATGGTTTACCTCGCCGCCGTATGTCCAGCGCCAGAATCGTGTTGCCGCTGGCAGGGTTTGGGGGTAGGGTCAGGTCAGTCAGGGTTGCTTTGCCTTGATATGCCCCACCGCCCGTCAAAGTGTGTGGGGTTTTGCGTTTGTTAGGCATGTTGACGCCCTCCCACTTTGGCATCCAACCACGCCCGCACTTCTGCGGCATTCCATACCGTCACACGGCTGGAGATTTTGCTTGGTTTGGGGAAGGTTGGGTCGCTTTTGGCTAACTCCCACACCTTGCTTTTGCTAAACCCCGTGAGTTGACACATTTGCCAGATACGCAGTCGTTGCCACTCTGGCAGTTGAAAGTGGATTGCATTTGCCATCCTGTTTTCTCCTCTTGTTAATCCGCTTGGCCGCCACTCGGCTGTGCTGGACTTAAGAGGAGAATGACCAAGTTAGTTTTTTGAATGTGGATTTCCAAAAGTAAGTCTGGATTTCCACTATTCTGATAAGTGTTCATCAGCTTTTCTTAAGGTATCTCGTATTGTATCTATGTGCATGTTTTTACCTAGAGATTGAATTGCCGTAAGTATGTTGTTAAGTCCATTTTTAACATTATCTTTTGAACCATATCCATATTTACATTTAGCCATCGCTAAAATTATTAGATAGAGAGATGTCCTTTCCTTAGGACTTATTTCTTTTGGTAAATGACTGACTCTAGATAAAGCTTGAATCTTTTCTTCAAGTTCTTTTATGTAATGGTCAATGTTTGGATAATTTGAGTGCTTACTTATCAATTCTTTTAGCTTATGAGGAATATCTATACTTTTAATAGTAGCCCACTTAACAAAATCTATTGGTTTTAAACACACTATTGGAGTGCAGTCATCATCCAGTCTAGTGGTTGAGTTTAGTTCTCCAGCACGTATAGCCCTTGAAATCAAACGCCGCATATCACTCATGGCGCGTAAGGGATTATTTTTGAATTTAATTCGGGTAGGGTTACCGCTTTCATTGCTACGCGGCTCAATTCGGTGCAGAATTTTAACAGTCTCATCAATCGTCCATTCTGAAAACTTTGCCCAGTAATCATAATCAAGATGTACGTAGCTAATTGGCTCCGAATTTTCGTTTATATGTTCTCTGGAAATACCCCGCATAAATTCTACACCCATTATCCTACCTCCTTTAAGTTTACTACCATTCCACCCATTGCCTGTTTGTCCAAATAATCCCCCCACGCCTGCATCATGGTGCGGCGCTCGGCAAGGTGTTCAGCGTGGTTGTAGGCGGCCCGTATGGCGTTGGGTTCCTTGTGGGCCAGTTGGCGTTCAATCACATCGGGCTTGTAGCCCTGTTCATGCAAGGTGGTGGAAGCCAAGGCGCGGAACCCATGCCCGACAAGCTGGCCTTTGTAGCCCATCCGCTTCAGCACGTTGTTGATGGTGTTTTCACACATCATCGGGTTCTTCTGGAGGTGCTGGGAGGGAAACAGCAGGCCGTGAGCGTTGGTTCCCGTGAGTTTTTTAACCTCTTTCAGAATAGCAATGCTTTGGCGGCAGAGGGGTACAAGGTGCTGCACCCGCATTTTGGTGTTGGCCGCTGGCAGGCGCCATTCCTTTGCCTTCCAATCAATATCCTCCCATTTGGCCCGCCGTAACTCTCCCTGCCGCACAAAGGTATGAAGCAACAGACGGATGGCCAGCTTATGCAGGGGGTTGGCGTGAACGTCATTGAGGGCCTTCAGAAAGGCGGGGATTTGGCGGGCGGCAATGGTGGGGTAGTTTTTGGCTTTATGGGCCTTCAAGATGCCCCGTTGCAGGCTTGTGGCGGGGTTATACTCCACCTTCCCCAGCACAAAGGCATAACGGAACACGGCGGAACAGGTTTGCAGCACGCGGTGGGAGATTTCCGTGGTGCCGCGCTCCTCAATGTTTTGGATGGTTGCCAGCAAGTCCAGCGGCTTAATCTCGGCTACGGGGGTGTTGCCGTGGTGGGGGAAGATATGCTTTTCCAAGCGCCGTAGGATTTTTGCCCCGTGGTCGGGCGTCCAGCGGGCAAGGTTTTTGGTGTGCCATTCCTCGGCCAGAAGGCGGAACGTGTTGCAGGCGGCTTCTTCCTGCTACTTTTTCTTTTCCTTCTTTTCTTTGTTGGGGTCTTTCTCGGCTTGCACCTGTTTGCGGGCTTCCAGCCGCTTTTCACGAGCCTCGGCAAGCGAGGTTTCAGGGTAAGTACCCAGCCCCATCATGTTTTCCTTGCCGTTAAAGAAATACCGCAGCCGCCAGTATTTGCCGCCTTGGGGCGAGATTTGCAGGAATAACCCCTCCCCATCAGGCAAGCGGTACGCCTTTGCACGGGGCTTGGCGTTGGCTACGGCGGTGTTGGTTAAAGGCATGGGTACGTCCTATTTGTACCCAGAATTGTACCCATGTTTGTGGAGGATGGCAATGGATGACCCAAAACGGTGCTGGACACGGATGTGTTGGTTTTGCAATGATTTAAGGATGTTTTGTGGATGGTATTGGATGTTAGAAAACATATAACTGGTGCCGGTGGAGGGACTCGAACCCCCATGCCCTTTCAGGCGGCGGATTTTGAGTCCGCTACGTCTACCATTCCATCACACCGGCGGTGTGCTGCGGGGGGTGTTGTGCCAGAAACGGGGGGATGTTGCAAGGGGGGTGTT
>JBAQUT010000054.1:0-2029 GCA_049297695.1 Alphaproteobacteria bacterium
GCCTTCTTCTCCGCGTCGGCGGCCGTGCTGGTCGTGCTGGCCACCTTGCGCATGGCCGCGTCGAGGTCGCCGATCCCGCCGAAGGTGGCGGCGATCTCAGTCGCGTTGGCGCCGAGGATGGCGCTCAGCTTCACCGTGTCGCCCTCGGTCTTCTTGATGAGGTCGGACAGGATCTCGAGGCCGTTCCGTCCCTCGGTCTTGATCCCCATCCCGTGCAGCTTCGTGACCTTCTCCTTGTTGCCGAGCAGGCTCTCCCACGTCGTTTGCAGGATGCGGACGGCCTCGCCAGCCGACTTGGTCTTGCCCTCGATCGTGTTCGCGGTGGCCAGCAAGAGCTTCAGTCCATCGACGCCCTTGAAGCCAGCCTCGCCGGCGGTCTTGCCGATGGCCCCAAGGTTCGCGCTGATTTCTTCGATGCTCAGTCCGCCCTGTCGTCCGAGGTCGATCACGGCGGCGAGCGCGCCGGGCACTTGCTCGGCGGTGATCCCGAACTGCTCGTTCATCGCCGACACGATTCCCGCGAGCGTCTGCACGCTCTGGCCCGAGGCGGTCGCCTGCGTAGCGATGGCGCCGAGGGTGTCTTTGGCGAATGCGGTGTCGCCGGTGGCGGTGTTGACGATCTCGAGCGCATCGGCCAGCTCCATGGAGCTTTGGCCCCACTTCTTGGCCGTGCTCTCTGCGAACCGCTGAATGTCCGCCACGCTCTTGAAGGCGCCCTCGCCGGCCTTCATCGTGTGGGCCAGCTTGCGGAACTTGTCGTCGGCGTCCACCGCGCCCTTGACGAGCCCCCCGAAGCCGGCGACGCCGACCAGCCCAAGCGCCGTGCCACCAAGATCCTTGATGCGCGAGCCAAGGTTCTTGACCGCGTCGAGCCCGCCCTTCGCGCCGGCCGACAGCGCGTCTCGAAGCGCGCGGCCCATCCCCGCCGCGCTGCCTTTGACGTGGTTCGCCGTGCTGTCGAAGGTCCGGTTGAAGCCCTGGTCCTTCAGCGTGAGCTTGATAGCCGCGACGTGCTCAGCCATGGCGCCCCTTGGCGGTCACGCGGTCTCGGTAGCTCGGGCGGAACAGCGCCGCCCACAGCTCCTTGTCCATCAGGCCGGCGTCGAGGTCGCGGGCGATGGCGACGAGGACTTGGGCGTCCGTGAGGTCACGAGCAGGCGCGCCATAGTAGTGATGCAGCGCTCGCGCGCGCGCCCATCGATAGCGAGTAAAGGGCCGGTGTGTTCGCGCCTCGCAATCGCCGCGGCCACCTCGAGCACGGTCTCCTCGTCGAGCTGGGCCTCCTGCACGCGGGGGTCTTCCTGCGTCGCCCACCAGTCGAGGCGCTCGAGCAGGTCGTAGAGCGCGCCGCTCGGATGCAGCCCGTCGAGCACCTCGGGCAGGGCGTAGCGACGAGGCGGCGTCGCACCCGCTTCGAAGACGCAGTGCGAGAGCAGGCACACGTTGTCGATGTGCTGCCAGTAGACCTCGCCGATCCGACTCTCGACCTCGGCAATGGTGTGGCGCTCCGGAGCGTCCTTGCCGAGCAGCTGGCACGCCCACCGCACCGCGTCGACGCGCGAGACCACGCGCTCCCGCGTGCCGGGGACCATCACCAGCACGGCGACCTCTTCGTGCTGCCCGGTCTTGACGACTCGGCGCTTCAGGGTCTCGGGGTAGAGGACTTTGCCGCCGTGCTCGATGACCGCGAGCTCGTCGAGCCCCTTGCCCTCGAACCACTTCGCCACCGCCGAGCTCGGGCGCCACGTCGGCCGTCCCCCGGCCTGCAGCGCGGTGTCCTGCATCGGCATCTCGCGCGACATGGTCAGCTGATGTGCACGCCGACGATGTTGATCGTGGCCTGGATGACGCCGCCCTCGGCGAAGTCGATGGTGACCTGCTGGATCACGCCCTCGATGACGTCGGTGACGAGTGGGCTCTTGTACTGGAAGTTGCACGCCCGCAGGTTCTTGGCGTAGGCGATCCAGTCCTTCTCGCGGTCGTTCTCGTCGATGTAGGCGACGAAGGGCGCGGTCGTCTGCGGGTTGCC
>JBAQUT010000055.1:0-6280 GCA_049297695.1 Alphaproteobacteria bacterium
ATTACGCACCACAAGATGACATTGAAATCACCAGAAAATAGCCTTCTCGGCAGTACATTCAATCCAAAACGGCTAACTTTGGCACGTGAGCGTCGTGGATTAACCAAAAAGAAGCTAGCTGAGCTGGTTGGCCTTTCTGTGCGCGCTATTACAGGGTACGAACTAGGTGAATACCTCCCAGAATCAATGGATATGATTAGCAATGCCCTGCGGTTTCCCGTGTCATTTTTCATGTCCGACAATGATTTGTTTCAACCCAAGCCAGAAACCGTAAGTTTTCGTTCGTTATCCACCCTTACAGCACCCAAACGTGATGCAGCCATCGGTTCGGCTAGCATTGCATGTATGCTTGATGATTGGATAGAACAGCACTTTGGCCGGCCAAAACTCAATGTACCAGACTTCCGTGGGATGTTGCCCGAGGAAGCTGCTAATGCTGTTCGGGTTACTTGGGGATTAGGTGAAAAGCCCATCAAACATATGGTTCAACTCTTAGAGAGTAAGGGCATACGGGTTTATTCTCTTGCGGAAATGGCAAATGAAGCTGATGCCCTATCTTTTTGGCGTGAACAAACCCCATTCGTACTATTGAATATCCAAAAATCACCAGAAAGAAGCCGTTTTGATGCTGCTCATGAGCTAGGTCACTTAGTTTTACATAGACATGGAGGTCCTATTGGTCACGGTGAAAACCAAGATGTTGAAAAAGTCGCAGACGCTTTTGCTTCAGCGTTTTTGATGCCTCGTTCTGGTTTATTAGCATCCGTCCCTCCCTTACCAACACTTGGGAATATAGTTCAACTCAAAACTCACTGGCTCGTATCAGCAATGGCTATGGTGTATCGTCTAAAAGATGTGGGAGCTATAAGCGACTGGCACTCACGTATTTTATTTCAAGACCTCTCTATCAAGGGGTTCCGTCGTAGCGAGCCAGATGGAATGGTGCAAAGGGAAACTTCACCCACGCTCAGTAAAATCTTCGAAGTTCTTCGCAATGACCACATTACAAAATCTCAAGTTGCTGATGAGCTTGATTTGTTGGAAGAAGAACTGGAACAGCATGTTTTCGGACTTGTTATTCAAGGTATCCACGGTAGTGCTGTACCTCATAATAGTAAACCAAGGGTTTCTGGAAAACCTTCGTTACGAGTTGTTAAATAGCCTTTCTTCTTGACCCCCCAGCCACTTACCCATAACGTAAACCTGCGTCCCTAAAAGGGCGTGGGGCTGATTACCCCGACCAGAGCGGCAGAGCACCTGCCGTTATCCGTGTGCTGCCTACCAACTGCGGTTGGGAGGGCGGCTCAATATAATAGCGCAAGCAAATAGGCTGCGCCGTTCTCTGGACGGTAATCACCTCCCGACCACCTGATTATAGGTGGTCGTTCCATATGGAGGGATGACTGATGCATGTATTTTTCACAACACTCACATGGTTAGCACTTTGGAGTTTTACTCTGACAGGGCTGATAACCTGTATTAAGCCGTTCTCTCGCCTCCCACTAGTCGATCGAACTCATGGCATTTGGGTAGCCTTGTTTGGTATGATTTTCCTGATAAGTTATTCGGGGCTGAATGAACAACGCATGTATCCCATCGCTGCCATGACCCTGTTGCTTCTGGTAGGCTTAGGAGGAGTCATGTATGGCGTCTGGCATATCTCTAAACCCAACGGTTTGTTACGCCAACGAACTTCTGATACCCAGTGGTACATCGGCGCAGGCGGGATCGTATGCTTCATGTTTCTTACCCTATTTGTTAGTTCCATATTGGAGCAACACGAAAAACAAGTTTATCTTTATAATCTTCAAAAAAATGACCCCGCCGCCTACCAAGCCCATATCGCTAAAATACAAGCGGAGCAGCAGGCCCAAGTAGCGCGAGAACAGAAACAAACCCGTAGCGAACAACCTGTAACCACTCAGCAGCCCCCTAAAAGTATTGATGAACTTAATCAGGAGAAAGCTATCCGTTGTATGGAAGGTTTAGAAAATGGTGATGTTGATGGTTATGCTTTCTACGACCTTGCAAAAAAGCTGGTTGTGAAGCAGTTGCGTGCCCCATCTACAGCAGAGTTTCCGGATATCCGACAAGCATCCGCCATGCGGATGTTTGATAAGAACTTTAAATGCCTTACAACAGTAAGCGGGTATGTTGATGCTCAAAATGGCTTTGGAGCCCAAATACGCCAACGATGGGAAGTCGTCTTTCAATCCAAAGCCGATAACACAGGCTTGGATTTGAAAAGCATCAAGATTGGCGACTAACCCTGCCCCCCAACCCCTGCTCATACCGATGTGGGGGGCTGTGGGGTGATTTTTGGTGATTATCTAAACCTACCCCCTATTCGGCTACTAATCGGCTTGTATTCGGCTATTTCAAAAAGCATTCATTACAACTAAGGTAATATAAGTCACCTTAGAGTTATGAAAGATAAAAGAGATTATATCATCGAACGATTTCATTTGACGCTGTAACGATTCACTGTCACGATTTTAAAGAGTTAAATCAGCTAAGCGCTTGATTGTGTGTAAGGCGAGGTTGGAATGGCATAATCCTTCCTCCCCAGCCATTTTTCCATATGGCTTGGCCTACGAAAGTGAGCTAGCCTGTGCAGTTGAATCTTTCCAAGATAATGCGGTATGCCCATTTGATGGGGTTGCGCGGTGGCACGCTGGTGGTGAAGTTTGCCCTCACGGTGTTTTTGGCACGGTTTGCGGGGTTGGATGTGTTGGGTGCCTACGGATTAGTTGTAGGGCTTACGTTGGCCTTGCCTGTGGTGGTTCGGGCTGGTTTATTGAACACCCTGATACGCGACTTGGTGGATGCTGAACCTTATAAAATAGCAACGGATTTAAAGCATTATGGAGTTTGGTGTGCCGGGGTTTACGTGGCCATGTTACCTGTGGCCGTGGCCATGGATGTATGGCCTGTGTGGCCGGATATGCAAGGTTTGGCGGTGCTGATATGGGCGATTGTTGCCTTGGAGCATGTGGCGGTGGATGTGGTGGTGATGTTAAACAACATGCGTAAACCCCAGGTTGCCAATATGTTTGGGTTGCTGCAGGCCGTGGTATGGAGCGTGCCTTTTATGGTAGCCAGTTTCTGGTGGCCACACCTGTGTACGGTGGAAGCGCTGTTAGTATTTTGGGTGGGCGGCACGGTGGTGGCTTTGGCAGGGGTGTGGCCATGGTTTTCAAACCTTCCGTGGGCTTCAACTGGTAAAGTGAGTGAAGCTTGGTATTGCCGCAACCTCAAAGGCTCGTTTATGTTGTGGCTGCATGATGGTACGAGCACCGTAGGCCAGTTTGCCGATAGGTACTTGGTGGCAGGGTTGCTCAACTTAGAGATGACGGGGGTTTACACGTTATTTTTACAGATAGCGAATGCGTTGTTCACGTTGGTAAATGCGAGTATTTTGCAGGTACACAGGCCACAGCTTTTGGTGTTGTATCGTAAAGCCAGCACACAAGCTGAGGCGGCACAGTTTTTAAGGAGCATTCAAAGGGAATCGTTAGGTGTGCTAGCCATACTTTCCGTTATGGCGGGGGGCATGTTGGCATGGTGCGCTCCGTGGCTGGGGAAGCCCTTGGTTGTGCAATACATCCCTTTGTTGGGAGCGGTTTTGCTTGCCAGTTGGTTGCGTATTGCCAGTTGGACGTACCTGATGGCGTTGATGGCCCTTAAAAAAGATAAAATGTTGCTGGTGAGCAATGCAATAGGTGTGATTGTAGCCTTGGCTGCTTCGTGGATGTTAATCAATGCCACCGGCTCATATGCTATGGCATGGGGGGCATGTATGGGCTGTACGCTGACGTGTGTGCTGGGATACTATGGAATACGACGCGCATGAAAACATCCACCACTATCCACACCGTTGCCGCACCCGCCCAGGCCATGTGCGGCGTGGCGGATTATACGGCTATGCTGGTGCAAGGTTTTGGCGAAGTAGGCTTTAAAGCCAACCTGTGCCGTGTGGACACGTGGGATTGGGAAGGCCTCCAAACACTCCGCCAGAATGTGCCCGATACGGCGGAAACCGTGGTGCACGTGCAATACCCCAGCATCGGTATGGGCAAAAGCCCTTGGATTGCTTTGGTACCGTGGATGTTTTGTAAGGCTCGTGTTGTGGTGACGTTGCACGAGTTTGCCAAATTCGGTTTCATCCGCAAACTTTATATGGTGCCTTTGGTGGTAGGTGCCAAGGCGGTTGTGGTAACCAACACGGCGGAACACGCTTGCCTCACCCGTTGGTTTCCGTGGGCTAAACATAAGTGCCACCTTATACCCATTGGCAGCAACACGCTGCCCCCTAAGGAGATTCAACGGAACCCCAACGACAAAGGCCTTGTTTACTTTGGCCAGATTGCACCGGGGAAAGGTTTGGAAGGCTTTTTGGACACGGTGGAGGTGATGAAGGCGGCCAATCCATCTACCCCTTGCACGTTGGCGGGGGCGGTTGTGGACGCACAGAGCCTTTTGACCCGTCGTGTTAAAGAGATGGGGAAGAAGGGTTTGTTGCGGCTTGAACTGAACAAGCCTCTTTCCGAAGTCTCCAAGCTTTTGTTGCAGCATACGGTGGCGGTGTTGCCGTTCCCCGATGGCATTACCGACAAACGGGGTTCCGCCATGGCGTGTTTGAACCACGGTGTGGTGGTGGTAAGCACGCACGCGGCTGAGACACCCCTGTGGTTGGCCCAAACAACTCTTGCTTATGAGAACCCTGCGCAAGCGGCACGGCTTGTGCAGGCGGTAATGAAGGGTACTCAAAACCAGCCCAACCCGAACGTGTTGAAAGAAGGCTTGGAAGCCCGTACGTGGGGTTCGATTGCTCGCCGTCATGCTGAGATTTACGGAGATATGAAATGACGGTGTTTATTTTTAACGATCGTTTCAGTGCAAATTTGGGCGATGGTTTGCTAGCGGAATCGCTGGAGCATCACCTTCAGCAGGCGTTGCCGAACATGCGGGTATGTACGCTGGATGTGGATGGTAAAACGGGCTACGCCACATTGGGGTATGGGGCTGTTGAAGGATGGAAAAAATATATCTGGATGCCAGTATGGATGCGGCGGGCTGTGCGGTGCAAACGGGCGTACAAACGCCTTCAAAACCATATTGCCCAAAAAACTGCCCAAGTAGGGAACCCCACGGCGTTTGTGGTGGGTGGAGGGCATTTGATAACCGCTACGTCGGATTACTTCCCCATCCGCTTGCTGGCGATAATGGACTATGCCACGGCCCGTAACATTCCTGTCTTCATTCATGCTGTAGGAGTAAGCCACCCCAGCACGTGGGGTGCTGGCGATGCCAGCATGTTGCGTCAAGCGTTGATGAACCGCCCGTGTTTGAGGCGGGTAGCGGTGCGGGATGCCCCATCCCAAACCTTGTGGAATGATACGTTTGGAACGCCCCTTTCCATGCTGGCCAAAGACCCTGGATTGGTGGGAGATGTGGTGGTGGCTGGTGCGCCCGCCAACACCATGCTTCGGCGTATTGGTTTGGGGGTTATGCAACCCAAAGTGGTGGCGGATATCATGAAAAATACTTCACCTCTGGACGCCGCGTTTTACCACGGTGTGGCCCGTGGTTTGGTGGAACAAGGGTTATCGCCTTACCTGTTTACCAACGGCGATGGTGCGGATGAAGCGTTTTTAAGCCATGTGATGCAAACCCTACCTGCCGATATGAAAGGTAAAGTTCAGCAAGCCCCTATGCCCCGAACACCCGTCGAACTGTTAACAATCATACGCTCATGCACCGCCATAGTTGCCCAGCGGTTGCATGCCAACATTGCCGCATGGTCTCTGAACATCCCCCATGTTGGGTTGGGGTGGGACCCGAAACTTTTGAGTTTTTTCAAGCTGACGGAACGGGAGGCCTGTTTTGTGCCCGCAGAGGGTTGTTCGGTCGCCCATGTTGTGGATATTGCCCTCAACGCATTGAAAACCCCTTTGGATACCACCGTAACCCACGCCTTACGCCACCAAACCGTGCAGGATGTCAAAAGTTTAGCGCACGAGATACAATCCATCATAAAACCTTAGTTTGGCCTTGAAACTTTGAGCAGCCAATCCCATGTGGATATGGACTAAGGAGATACGCCCATGAACACGCCTGCCCCCGCCCAAACCCAGCCATAACTTGCGCCAGCAAAACCTGTTCCAGAGAAAACGCCTGTTCAAGGTGCGGTAACGGGAGGCCCTGTGACAACACCCCAAGACCCTAGCGCCAGCTTCTGGGGCGGCCCCGTATCGTTAGACCGCTAAAGCGTGTAAGG
>JBAQUT010000056.1:0-14547 GCA_049297695.1 Alphaproteobacteria bacterium
GTACATGCCCTTGGCCACAGGCACCGCCACACCGCCCGCCACCCGTGCTCATTTTCAACAGCTTTGGATGGAACTTTGGCCCCTTATTCAAACCATGCCCCAAGGGCTAATTATGTTTGATTACCACGCCGCAAACCTTCTGCTGTTGGGCACCGAACCCAAACTCTCCAACCTTGGCCTCATCGATATCCAAGACGCCCGCGTGGCCCCCGTGGTGCAAGACATGGCTATTTTGCTGCGCGATGACCGCCGTGGCCGCGACGAAGCCCTGGAACAAACCTTGTTAAATTACGCCGCCCAACAATTCAATATTGCCCCTGCAACCCTCCGCACAGGGTTCAATATTGCCAGCCTCCACCATTGCAGCCGCATTTTAGGTGGGGCCAGCCGCCTGCTGCTACGCGATAACCGCACCCGCATGGCCGCCGCCATTGCCCGCCGCTGGGATATTGCCGAGCAATCCGCCGACTGCCCCGAACTACAAAATCTCCTAACCTTCATGCGCCCCTACAAACAGGCTGGCATTGCGGCAGCCGAACAGAAAGCCCAAGCCGCATGAGCCCCATCATCACTTGCATGTTGTTGGCTGCTGGCATGGGCAACCGCCTCAAACCCCTCACCGACACCACGCCCAAACCGCTCATCAACGTGGGTGGCCAACCGGTCATTCTCCGCGCGCTGGAGGCCATCAAGGCCGCTGGCATCACCCGCGTGGTCATCAACACCCACTATCTGGCACGGATGATTGAAACCACCGTATCCGCCAACCGCATGGGTCTCACCATTATGTTCTCGCGGGAGGACGACCTTTTGGAAACCGGCGGCGGCATCAAACAAGCCCTCCCATTGCTGGGCGATGCCCCCTTCCTCGTGGTGAACTCCGATGCCGTGTGGGACGATTCCACCCACCCCCTCCTCCGCCCGTTGATACAATCATTTTCCACCCGCAAACACGATGCCTTACTCGCCGTGGTGCCCCGCACCACCACCCACGTGTTCCGGCCCGAAGGCGGCGACTTCACGCTGGACAAACGCACCAAAAAACTGACCTTTGCGAAGGATAAATCCAAAGCCCCGTTCGTGTATTGCGGCATCCACGTCACCCACCCCGCATTCATCAACTTTGAGCCCGCGGGCAAGTTCTCGCTGGTGCGCCCGTGGCAATCCGCCGCTGCCCAAGGCCGCCTGCATGGGTACGTGTACGATGGCCCGTGGGTGGATATGGGCAGCCACACAGGGCTGGAATGCGCCCGCACCCTCGCCTCCACCTTCAAATTGGTATAAGCTGGCCTCGTGCCCCTGTTCACCATTCCTTCCAGCGCCGCGTTCATCCCCACCGCCGCCGCATGGCTTGCCACCACATACCCAACCCCTGCCAGCCGCACCAACCTCTCCCTCTGGCTTCCCACCACTCGCGCCCATCAGCCCATGCTGAACGCCTTGGCGGGATTTGGTTGGAAACGCCTCCCAACCTGTCACACCTTCGCCATAAACGAGCCCACCGCCCTCAAGCTCGGCGTGCACGATGACGGACTCTCCATCGCCCCCGAACCCGCGCTCCTCACCCACCTTGCCACCCTCTGGCACAGCCGTAAAAACACTTCGGCGGCGGATGCCATGGCCCACGCTACTGCGTTTCTTGGTCTCCACAACCGCCTCACCCGCACCCACCGCACGTGGAGCGATGTGCGCACCAGCACTCCTCCCGACATGGCTGAACACTGGGCCCTGTACGCCGATGATGTGGTATGGATGGGCGCCCAACTAGATGCCTACCTTGCCCACACCCGCCAGCGCACGGCCACCCAAGCCTCGGTGGCATGGCTTCAAAATCTTACCACCCGCATCTCCACCCACGCCTTCGGCCCCTGCGTGGCTTTAGGCTTTACCGATGCCACGCCAGATGCCATCACCCTGCTTGCCACCATGGCCCAGTCGCCCCATCACCACGTGCTCATTCCCGCCACACCTTTGGGCTTTAACCTTGCCGAGAAACTTGGGTGCCATGCCACCCCTCTCGCAGCCCCTAACGCTCCAACACCCACCCTCCACACCCTCTTCACATCCACACCGCTGGACGAAGCCCGTGCCCTCACCCACGAAGTCCACAAAGCGCTGTCGGAAGGCCGTACGCCCATCGCCTTGGTGGCCGCCAATCGGGATGTCGCCCGCCACCTCCACGCCACCCTCAACGCCAGCGGAATTATACCCCACGATTCCGCAGGCATCCCCCTCCCCGAAACCCCCGCAGGTCACCTGTGGCGCACCGTCTTCCGTGCGATGTTAAACCCTACGCCCACCAACCTCGCCGCCCTTACCAGCCACGCTCTGGTACAACCTTTCCCCACATGGTCCACCGCTGCCGGGGCGCTAGAAACCTGCCTGTGGCGCGGCCATCCAACCCCGCCCACCACCACATGGCGCGCATGGCACACGGCATGGCGCAATGCACCTTTCCATATGGATAAACACATCCGTACCCTCGTCCCCACGGCCCAGCCGGCGTGGGATGTTCTCTCCCCTCTTATCAAAGCCCTCCCCACCACACCTCAACCCATGGCTGTATGGGTACAACACCTCACCCATATCATTGCCACACTCGCCCCCACAGCCACCACCATTCAAGGTGCCGAATATGTATCCCTGTGGCTGAGCCAACTCACCAATCTCCCAACACCTCTTTCCCCCGCCATGGCCCTTGCGCTTCTTGAAACCACATCAACATCCACCACCACACCTCAACCCGCGTATATGGCCAACATCCACCTATGGGGCGCCCAAGAAGCCCGCCTGCAAACCATCGGAACCTTGCTGGTGGCGGGGTGTAATGCCGATGTCTGGCCCCCCAAGGTCGACGATATGTGGCTCTCTCAAGCCCAACTCGCCCACCTCGGCCTCGCCACCAACGCCCATCGCGCCATGGTGGGAAAGGAGGACTGGGAAAGCCTACTCCACACCTCCCCCCATATCGTGTTCAGCCGCAGCACCACCCAAGGGGGCCAACCCACCACACCCAGCCCGCTCCTGATTCACCTTCAACAAACCACTCCCAACATAACGTCCCTTTCACCGCCTACGTTCCCAACCACCTCCAGCACACATACGCCAGCAACACTTACACCCCCCCAAACCTTGTACCCCACGCGCTGGTCAGCATCACTGGTGGAGGCCGCCCGCACCTGCCCCTACCAAGCCCTGCTCTCCCGCGTGCTGCAACTCCACCCACTCCCCACCTTCATCACGCGCCCAGGTCCAAGGGAACTCGGCCTCCTCCTCCACAGTTGGATGGAAACCCTCACCCATCTCCCCACCCTTCAACACAACCAACCCGACATGGTGGAAAACCATCTTCTGACCCAAGGCAACAAGCTTTTAAACTCCCTGCCGGAAGCCCTTGCCCGCATCTGGCAAACCCGCCTCCCCCGTCTGGCCCACGCGGTCGCCCACCAATTGGCCGAAGATGCCCGTAATGGCTGGCACATGACTGCTATGGAAACAACCTCCGAACGGCAACTGGACAACATCACCCTCACCGCCCGCATCGATATGCTCCAATCCAACGGCACCGCCCACCGCGTGGTGGATTTTAAAACGGGGAGCCCGCCCAAAACACCCCAACTCACCACGGGCGCCAAACCCCAACTTCCCTTGGCAGGGTGGCTCGTGGAGGCCACAACATCTCCCACCACCCATGCCGCCTTTTGGCATCTTAAAGGCGTTGGCCCCACACCCTTGCAAGCCCAAACCTACCACGGCGCCTCGTGGCAAAACCTCCAACAAGCCGTGCCTCAAGGGGTTGCGGATACTCTGGCCTACCTCGCCCCCACCGCACCTTGGCCCGCATGGCCCCAAACGGGTAAACGCACACCCTGCACCCACTGCCCCTTTGCGGGCGTATGCCAGCATTACGAGGCAACCGCAACATGACCCGCACCCCTAACCCAACCCTTAAAGCCACCGCCAGCGAGTTGCAACAAAAAGCCTCCAACCCCATGGTTCATGCATGGGTTAGCGCCAATGCAGGTACGGGCAAAACCAAAGTGCTCACCCAGCGGATGCTGGCCCTGCTGCTCACCAACCCAACCTTGCCTCCCCGCAGCATTGTGGCTGTCACATTTACCAACGCTGTCGCGCACGAAATGCGCGAGCGCCTGCAAACCGAAGTCCAAACATGGCGTACCTACTCCCCTGAAAAGTACCTTGCCACTCTCACCGAAGTGCTCGGCCACCCCCCCACGCCAACCCACCTCGCCCGCGCCACCCAACTGCCGGATATTCTGCTGGCCGAGCAACCCCTCATCACCACCCTCCACGGGTTTGGGCAAATGGTTTTGGCACGGTTTCCCTTAGAGGCTGGCCTCTCTCCCACCACCCGTCCCATGGACGAACCCACCCGCAAACACCTGCTGGCGGAAGCCATGGATATGGCCTTACTGGTAGATAATGAAGCCACACAAACAGCCCTCGAAACTCTCCTCACCCACCTTACCGACACCACGTTTGCCGAGCTCACCGACACCCTTCTCACCCAATGGGATAAACTGGCCAGCCTCCTCACCTCCCATGGCGGTATTTCACCCATGCTGGAACACCTCCATACATTGTTGAAACTCCACACCCCCGCCCCATGGCCCGTGGTGGATAAACCCCTTCTCACCGCATGGCTCAGCACGTTAGAATCAGGTAGCACCAACGACCTCAAATTCGCTGTCAAACTTCAAAACTTTCTCACACTTTCCAACCCACATCCTCACGATTGGTTCACCGCGTTCTGCACAGCCGACAACACGGTACTCGCCAACTTCGGCACCAAAGATACCCAGAAGATTATGGGGCCGCGATGGGACAATATTCTCGCGTTCAAAGCCACCCTTACCGCCGCCGTAACCCACCACCACGCCCACCACAGCTACACGCTTACGGCCGCTGTTCTCCAATGGGCTTTGGCCATTAAGGCGGCGTACGATACCCTAAAAGCCGAACGTAACCTCATCGACTTTACCGACATGGTGGGCAAGCTGAACCACCTTCTCACCCACCATCATGGCGCATGGGTGCAATACCGTTTGGATACCCACATTCACCACCTGCTGTTGGATGAAGCCCAAGATAACTCCCCCACCCAAAACGCCATCTTCACCCAACTCGCTACCAACCTGTTGGCTGCGGAAGATACCGAACAACCCAAAACCGTGTTTGTGGTGGGCGATATGAAGCAAAGCATCTACCGCTTCCAAGGCGCCAGCCCCAACCTGTTTGTGGGGTTGAAAACGTTTTTGGAGAACAACGTCTCCCCCACCACCAAACTGTTTACCGAAAGCCTCACCACCAGTTTCCGCAGCAGCCCATCCATCCTTGCTTTGGCCGATGCCACCCTTGCCCCCCACAGCCCCACTATCTTGGGCGATGACACCCCATGGCCTACCCATACCTCGGCCTACCCGGAAGCTTACAGCCATGTGGAAATCTGGCCCCTTACCCCCACTCCCAAACCCGAATCATGGCACGGCGAGGGTTGGCGCCCCATGGGCCCGCCAGAACCTCCCTCCCAAGGCCCCGTGCTGTTGGCCAACCGCTTGGCACCCTACCTGCTCAACCTCATCTCCACCCCCACACCGTTAGCTTGCACCGAGGGAAATCTTACAGCTTCGGATATCCTCATTCTCACCCAACGCAACAGCACCGCCCGTCACCTGGCCAGCACGCTTACCCACCACGGCCTGCCCGTTGTGCTTACCACCGATGACGATACTCCCCCACCCTTGGCCCGCGATGCCATCGCCTGGCTCCGTGCTCTCACCAACCCACACGATACCATCAGCCTGTTCACGCTCCTCAAAAGCCCCCTCTGCGGTTGGACGGATGCCAATCTCCTCACCATCCACACCCAAGGGCTAGAATCCCTTGCCACCCTCAACTCCTCCACAGCTTCCTTCCTAACTTCCAGCCAAACCATTCTTGCCACCCACACACCCCACCAAGCCCTCACATGGCTGCTCACCACCCACGCCCTAGCTCTCTATCCTCCCAGCACCGCTGCCGCCAATGCCTTGCTAGAGGCTTCTCTAGGCGTCCCAACCCCAACCGAACTCATCGCCAAACTGGAACAAACCCCTCTCACCATACCCCCCGACGCTTCCAACCAAGGTGTACGCATCATGACCGTCCACAAAGCCAAAGGGCTGGAAGCCCCCATGGTCATTCTCGCCGAACCCGTCATTGCCCACAAAGACAGGGATACTCTGGTATGGGCTGAAAACGCTCTCGGTTTCCCCACTCTGTTAGCGTGGAAAGGCGATGCCAAAACCCGACCCGCCGCCTTGGCCGCCTTGGTGGAGGCCGAGCACGCCCGCACCGAAGCCGACAGCCTGCGCAGCCTCTACGTCGCCCTTACTCGGACTAAGGAGCGCCTGCTAGTATGCGGCTGGCTGGCCGAAGGCAAATCCGCCCCCGACGATTGCTGGTACGCCCACATCTCCCACGGTGCCACCCAGCTGGAAGGCACCACCAACCCCGACGGCATCTGGACACATACCCACGGCACCTTGCCTCAAACCGTTGCTTCCACCACAACGTCATCACCCATTCCCCCAATACCTTGTTTCGTACCATCCCTCCCAGCCCTCACCACACCCACCAGCACGGAAGAAACCCAGCGCGGCACCATCCTCCACACCCTGCTGGAAATCCTCCCCACCATACCAGCCGAAACACGCACCGCCACAGGCCTGCATCTCCTCCAAACCCTCGCTCCCCTGTGGGATGAAACGACACGTACCGCCGCCCTCACCGAAGTCCTCACCATCCTCACCACCTTCCCCCACCTGTTTGCCAGTGGCCACACCGAAGTCCCCGTCACCCTTCCCCACGGCCTCGGCCGGGTAGATAGATTGGTGGAGCACAACGGCACATTGTGGGTGGTGGATTTCAAAACGGATGCCACTCCACCAGCTACGCCTACCACCGCTTACACCCACCAACTCCAAAGCTACATCCACGCTTTACAACCCGAATCCCCCCTCCCCGTCCAAGGCATGCTTATCTACACCGCCAGCGCATTGTCTTTCACCATCTCAGGGGGTTAAAGGGGTTCACCCCCTTACGCCGCAAGGCGTCATGCCCGCGAAGGCGGGCATCCAGGGTATATAAAGTTCAACAGCGTTTACCTCCTACTCATCCTTGACTATCCAACCCCCACCCCCTAAACTCACCCATCAACAAAGGGGAGACACCACCATGGCCATGCAAGCCGTTACCGATACCGATTTCAGCCAACACGTTCTGGAAAGCAAAAAACCAGTGGTGGTAGACTTCTGGGCTAGCTGGTGCGGCCCCTGCAAAGCCTTGGCTCCCCTGCTGGAAGAAGCTTCCAAAGAAGTATCTTCCGTGTCCGTCACCAAAATGAATATTGAAGAAAACCTGCAAACCCCCAGCAGCTACGGCGTGCGCAGCATCCCTACACTCATCGCCTTCAAAGATGGCAAACCCGTCAGCAGCTTGGTGGGCCTCCGCAGCAAAGACGAAATCGTCGCCTGGCTCCAAGCCCAAGCGTAACCTAATTATCATCATGGAGAGCGTAGCGTGGCCATCTCACGCCATCGCCCACCATTGCCATTCAACTGTCCAAGGATAACCCCATGGCCGATTCCCTCCTCGACATCGTCAACGACAACGACGAGATCATCGGCCAACGCCTCCGCTCCGAAATCCACCGCGACGGCCTCCTCCACCGCGAAGTGCACGTGTGGGTTTTAACACCTGAAAACGAGATAATTTTCCAAAAACGCAGTGCCACCAAAGATACCTTCCCCAACCTCTTAACATCAACAGCAGGCGGACACGTTGAACAAGGCCAAGCGTATCTGAATGCCGCTCTTGCTGAGCTTGATGAAGAATGCGGAATTGTTGCCAAACCAGAAGATTTGATTAAACTTATTAAAATAAATCGCCGTTCCCCCGACCCTGTTACCCAAACCATTAACCATCCGTTTCGGGTCAGCTACCTTTATCGTCCTAAAAAAACTCTCCAACAGCTGAGAGTTGAAAAACAAGATGGAGAAGGCTTTGTAGCACTCCCCTTTTCATCTCTCCAATCCAACGTTTCTCTCTTTGTTCCAAGTTTACGAGACCACCACTACGCCCCCATGTGGGATAAAATCAAGGAACTCGCCTAATGGAAACCCTTCACCTTATCACCCTCGCCATCGTCCAAGGCATTGCGGAATTTCTCCCTATTTCCAGCAGCGCCCACTTGGTGCTGGTGCCCAAACTTCTGGGCTGGCCGGATCAAGGCCTGGTGTTCGATCTCGCCCTTCACTTCGGCACCTTGGGCGCCTGCCTGTGGTACTTCCGCGCCGATGTCGCCGCCATGTTCGGCGGCCTTTTCAGCCTCGCCCAAGGCCGCTATCGGGCCGAAAATGCGCGGCTGGTGCTCAACCTCGCCGTGGCCACCATCCCAGTGGGTTTGGTGGGGCTTATGGTGAAAGATATGATCGAAAACCAAATGCGGGATGCCCTCCTCATCGCCTTCACCAGCATCTGGTTTGGCGTGCTGTTGTGGTACGCCGATGTGCTGGCCCGCCGCACGCCCGACACCATCAAAACCATCCACGATATCTCGCTGGGCACCGCCTTGGTGTGGGGTATTTATCAAGCCGTAGCGCTCATCCCCGGTGTTTCCCGCAGCGGTATTTGTGTCATCGGCGGCCGTGCCTTGGGCGCCACACGAGAGATTGCGGGCCGCTTCGGCAGCCTCATGAGCATCCCCGTCACCGCGCTCGTGGTGCTGGTCAGCTTCGGCAATATCAATGCCAGCCTCAACTGGCACAACGCCTTTTCCACCCTGGCCTTGGGCACGGTTGTATCCTTTGTATTCGCTCTTATCGGGATCGATCTCCTCGTCCGCTGGGGCAGCCGCGTAGGCTACCTCCCCTTCGCTCTTTACCGCATCGCGCTGGGCTTCGTGCTTATCGCCTACACGTTCTTATAACCAAAATATTACAACTTAAAATCTTCGCCCAAATACACCCGCTTCACATCCGCGTTGCGGGTAATCTCGGCGGGGGTTCCGCTGGCCAGCACACGGCCTTCAAACATAATGGTTGCCCTATCCACCAGCCCCAACGTCTCCCGCACATTGTGGTCGGTTATCAGCACGCCCATGCCACGGTTTTTCAACTGGAACACCAACTCTTTCACATCCCGCACCGCAATAGGGTCAACTCCCGCAAACGGTTCGTCCAGCATCATGTACGCGGGGTTGGCGGCAAGGGCGCGGGCAATTTCCAACCGCCGACGTTCCCCACCGGAAAGGGCAGGCGCGGGCGAGTTCCGCAACTTCGTCAGCCCAAACTCTCCCAACAACTCGTCCAACCGCTGGTGCATCTGTGCGGGAGATACACACACCATCTCCAACACTCCCTTAATGTTCTGCTCCACCGTAAGTCCCCTGAAAATACTGGCCTCCTGCGGCAAATACCCAAGCCCCGCCCGCGCCCGCTGGTACATCGGCACATGGCTCACATCCACACCGTCCAATGTCACGGTGCCACTGGTCACGGGGGTTAGGCCGATGATGCTCTGGAAGCAACTGGTCTTCCCCGCCCCGTTGGGCCCCAGCAACGCCACCACTTCGCCCCGCCGTACGGTCAGGCTCACGTTGTTCAAAATCACGCGCTGGCCAACCGTCTTCATCAAACCTTCCACGCGCAAACCCGCCAAAGCGTTGGCAAGCGGAGTCGGTATAGTGGTTACGTTGCTCACTTACTTCTCCTCCGCCATGGTGGCCCGCACACGGTTCGCACTGCTCAAACGGGCCTTGCCAGCCTTCATGTCATAATCCAGCCTGTCTCCCACCAACGCGTGCCCTCCTTGGGTCAACGTCACGCCACCGGTCATCACAATCCCGCCTTGGGTGGGGCTGTACTCCGCCCGTGGCCCCTTGGCCACCACATCCCCATCCGGGCTTTTATGCACAATCACCACGCCGCCTGTGGCCACCATGCGGTTCAAGGCTTTTCCAAAATCCCCCTCCAACCGCGCACACCGCAAGGTCATGTCGGGCCTTACCACCACCACATTGCCCGTAAACACAGCCTGTTTGGCGGCACGGTTTACTTCCAGCACGTCGGCATCCACCGTCATAGTGGCCGCCATCACGGGGCTTGCCAACAGTACCATCAGGGCTATCAGGCGCATCATGGGGTTCATTCTACCAAAACTCCATGCACACCGCCACGCAAAACCAAGCGGTTGCCCCGTTCGTCCATCACAAAACGGTTGCCCGTCAGCACCACGTCATACCCCCCCATGTCCCCTTCAATCTTCACTTTGCCGCCCGCACTTTCCAAGGTTGCTAAACCCACATCCGCCACGGCTTCGGGCATGGTCATGGTCAGGCCCATACCCTCCACCACCACACCGCCATCCAGCACCAGTTTTTTCACGGCTTGCGTAAACACTCCCCGCGCCGCCGTTACCTTCACAGGTTCGTCTCCCAACCATTGCGCCACCACACGCTGCAAGGTAAGGGTTGCATCTTCCGCCCCACCTTGCTGAACCGCCTCCGCCGCCCGTACCTCCCAACTATTCCCTTCCCCGTCATCCCCCTCATACACGGCGTCTTTTAAAACCGAATTCACTTGCGTGGCCGAGACCACCGCCCCCACGTCCACCTCCTCCACCAACGGCGGCGTGCGGGTGGATACCCGTAAAAACCGGTCGTCCCGCACCCCCACCGCCAACAGCACCAAAAGCCCCACAGCCGCCGCCAACAACACCACCAATTTCAAAGTCCGTAACGTCATCATTGGGTTATCATACCACACCCAAGGCCAAACATTCCGCCAAGCGGAACACCCCCACAGGCAGCCCCTTTTCCACCACCCACAAACAGCTCACGTTCTGCTCTTGCATCTGGCGCACACCAGCGGTGGCTAACACATCTGCCGCAATCGTTTTGGGGTTCCGCGTCATCACGTCGTCCACACGGCGTTCCAACAAGTCTGGCGCCAATTTCCTCTTCAAATCTCCATCCGTAAACACTCCCACCAAAGTCCCACCACCATCCACCACCCCCACACACCCCACGTTGCGCTGGGTTAGAGCCACCAGAACGTCTCCCATCAACACACCCTGTTGCACCAACGGCAGGTTATCCTTCACCATCACTTCATCCACCCGCAAAAGCTGGGCCCCTAACTTGCCACCGGGGTGAAATTTCGCAAAATCATCCTTCCCAAACCCCCGCGCCACCATCACGGCCACCGCCAAGGCATCGCACAGGGCAAGGCTGGCCGTGGTGCTGGTGGTAGGGGCTAAGTTCAGGGGGCAGGCCTCCCGCACCACACGGTTGTTCAACACCGCCGTGCTGGCTTTCCCAAGGGTAGAGTCCACCCGCCCCGTCACCCCAATCAAAGCAATCCCAAACCGCGTGCAATACCCAATCACCGCCGCCAATTCTTTGCTTTCCCCACTGTGGGAGAGTGCCAGAACCACATCCGCCGCCCCAATCATCCCCAAATCCCCGTGCAACGCCTCGGTGGGGTGAACAAAAAAAGCAGGGGTGCCCGTGCTGGCCAAGGTGGCCGCAATTTTGCCCCCAATATGGCCGCTTTTGCCCACACCGCTCACCACCACACGGCCCTTGCACGCCAACACCAGCTCCACGGCTTTGGCAAACCCCGCATCCCCCGCGTCTAAGGCATCGGCCAAAGCCGCCACTGCTGCCGCCTCGGCCCGTAATGTCTCAATGGCAGGGGCAAGGTTGCGTGTCATTTATTTGTGGGCAAACACATCGCCTTCGCTAAACCCGCGCACATCCATCTCCACCCGCACCCGCAAAAATGCCAAGGCTTCCTGCATCATGTGGTTCAAATCCAGCGCCGCCAACTCGTCCAACATAGCGGTGTAAAGGGTATGAAGGTACAACACGTCGCTCGCCGCATACGCCTTTTGGCTTTCCGTCAGTTCGGGCACATTCCAGTTGCTCATCTGCTCGGTTTTGTCCAATTCAATCCCGCAATATTTCAACACCAATCCGCGCAAATTGTGTTTGGGCTTGTCGTCAAACCCGCCCGCCACCCGCCGCGCCTCATGCAACAGCTTGCTGGCAATCTTGGTGCAAAAAAACGGCCCTACCATAACCTTCAGGTTGTGCTGAAGCACCGCCACGTCAAACCGAGCAAAATGGAACACCTTCACCACCCTCGGGTCTTGCAGCAAGGCCTTCAAGTTAGGGGCATCATACCCGTTTGGAAATTGAATCAACCACACGTTCCCCCGCCCATCTCCCACCTGACACACACACAGCTTATCACCCGTCACGTTCAACCCCGTGGTTTCGGTGTCCAACGCCGCAATACCGTCGGCAAACACCACACCGTCGGGCAAATCGCCCTGCACAACCTGAATCACGGGAGCTGTCTCAACCATGGCGTATCCTACCTCCAAAACCACATGCAAACTATCAAAAACATGGTGCCGACGACCGGAATCGAACCAGCGACCCCCGCATTACGAATGCGATGCTCTACCAGCTGAGCTACGTCGGCACTGGCCGTGGTTTAACCCAAAAACAGCCTCTCGCGCAACCGTTTTGTATCTGCTAAGGTTTGGGCCATGATTCCCTTGGCCGACCACAACCCCACCCACACCCCTCCCGTCCTCACGTTTTTGCTCATCGCCCTGTGCGTGGTAGCCTTTGGCGGCCAAACCCTTGGCCCCAACGGCATGGAGTGGAGCGTGTTCACCTACGGCTTCATCCCCGTCCGCCTACTGGGCAACCCCGAGGCTTTGGCGCTGGATCACGATTACATCCACGCGCTGGAAGGTCTCTCCAGCACCCCGTGGCAAACCCTGTTCACCAGCATGTTTTTGCACGGCAGCCTCATGCACCTGGGCGGCAACATGCTGTACCTGTGGGTGTTTGGCGATAATGTGGAAAATGCCCTGGGCCGCGCCAAATTCATCCTGTTTTACCTACTGGGGGGCCTCGCCGCAGCCTTCAGCCAAGCCGCAATCGATCCCTCCAGCATGATACCCATGGTAGGCGCCAGCGGTGCCATTTCCGCCGTGCTCGGGGCCTATATGGTCATGTACCCCAACCAACGCATTACCGTGCTCATCCCCCAAGTGGGCGTGCAGCAGGTCCCCGCCCTCATCGTTCTGGGGCTATGGTTTGGGACCCAACTGCTCACAGGCCTCCTGTCGGATGCCTCTCAAGGCGGCGTGGCCTTCTGGGCCCACATCGGAGGCTTTGTGGCAGGGGTAGTTCTCGTCAAAATCTTCCAAAAAAAGGCTGAAACCATAAAAGGGGGTTAAGGGGGCGTCAGCCCCCTTACGCCGCAAGGCGTCATTCCAGGGAGCACGGCCCCGCAAGCGATGCAGACACCCCTAAACATTTCTGCCGAGCGCAACCTGGAATCCAGTTCAAGTTTTCCACACAGCCATAAATGAAACACCCTAAAAAAACCTTTGAGCTCAAATTCCTACAACCACCGCCTCGCCCGAAAATACATAAACGGCCCCACCGCACATACCACCATCAACACCAACGCCGCAGGGTATCCCCACGTTTGGTTCAGCTCCGGCATGTGGGCAAAGTTCATGCCGTAAATGCTGCCAATCAGCGTGGGCGGCATAATCACCACGGTAAACACCGAGAGTATCTTCATAATCACGTTCTGCTCCACGTTGATCATCCCCAACGTGGCATCCAACTGGAAGGTCAGCTTGTCGGATAAAAAGCTGGTCTGCTTCACCAACTCTTTCACGTCCACCGCCAACACGTCCAGCTTGCGGCACAGGTACAGGTTGTCCCCCTGGCTTTCCCGAAAAAACGATATCAATCGTGCAAAACTGTGCAAAGTTTCGTTAATCTTCCCGTTCAAATCCGCTAAACTTCCCAACTTGCGCAAGGCGTCCCGCATCTGGTCGCTGGTGTTTTTGTCCGTCTCTTCCGCCAAACCATAAGGGTCAAAAATATTGTGAGAAAGTTCGTCCAACTCCGTCACCACAAGGTCCGAGTTATACGACGCCCGCAAAATCATCTCTTCCAACAACCCTTCCATCAGCTCTGGCCCACTGGAAAGGTCACGGCTCTCCGTCATTAACCGCTGGGCAAACTTGGCAAACGATGTCGGCGCAATGCTCCGCACCGTCATCAAGCAGGTCTCCGTTACCATAAACACAATGCTGGCGGTTTCGGGGTAGGGCCCGTTGGCCTTGGTAATCACCTGCGCCACCATGTAACTCACACCGTCGGCCCGATACATCCGGCTCAAAGCCTCGTTCTTCTGGGCTTCCTCGCGGGTAGGCATGGCCACACCGCTCACACTCCGCACAAACTCTTCTTCGTCGGGCGTGCCGTTTTCCATATCAATCCACACCGTTGCAGGAGGCAAACCATCACCCGCCTGCCACACACGGGCCTCAACCCCCGCCTCACCCTGAAAGTACAATGTCATCATACGCGGCACAGTATCCTATCTTATCTAGAATACCCAACCCCATGCCGCTTCCACACTCACGAAAAACTTACCTTACAAT
>JBAQUT010000057.1:0-39811 GCA_049297695.1 Alphaproteobacteria bacterium
GTGCCCGCCTTGGTGGGGTAAAAGGTTACCATTTGGCCCATCTCTTTGCCGCATACGCGGGCAATCCAAGCTTCCCGCCAATAAGGAGCAGCGCTGCCGGGGGCTTCCACCATGGCGGTATCCTTCAACACCATGTTGCGGGGGTTACACGTCGGCTCTTGCCGCACGGCGGATTTTTGAAAACTGCTCCACACATCCTTCGCCAACATCGGGTCGGCCATGGTGGCGCCAGGGGGGCCTGCTTCCAACACCAAGCCTTGTTTGGTGCCTTCAAAATGCATCATCCGCCGCACGGGGGTTTTGCAGGCGGTTGTTAGGTAGGTTACCGCCCAATGGCCATGTTCGGGAACACCATCTAAGTTAAACTCAGGGTCTACCAACACACTTAAATTATCCGCTTCCAACTTACCCAACGGGCATTTGGGGGCAATATGCTTGTGCTGCTGGGCCAGTATTACGGCCACTTTGCTGGCCTGCGCCAAACTCACGTTGGTGAGCAGTTTGGTTTGACGCGCCGTTTCAGGGCCTTCCGCATAGGCCATACTAGCCAAACAAATCAAAGCACATGTTATTCTTTTCATGATGCAAGTGTGCCCAAGGCCAACAGGTATGTCAACGTGACCGCTTGGCGCCCCGGCCCTTTTCAGCCCGTGCTTTTTGCACGCCCCGTGGCTTGGCGGCTTTGTGGCCGTATGGGTTTTCGCTGCTTTTAAACACCACCTGAATCGGCAAGTTTTGCAACCCCAGCGCAACCACAAGCTGGTTGCGGAGGTACATTTTGTAGCTGTCGGGGATACTGGCTACCCGGTTACCCCAAAACGCAAAAGTGGGCGGGTTGGTTTTCACTTGGGTGGCAAATTTCAATTTTACGGCTTTGCCGCCGGCCATGGGGGGCGGGCGGCGCTCCACCATTTCCAGCAAAATGTAGTTCAGCTTGCTGGTGCCCACGCGCAGGCCTTGCTTGGCCATAAGTCCTGCCACGGCGTTCATAACCTTGGGCACACCATACCCCACGGTGGCGGTGGTGGGCACGGCCAACACGGTATGAATGCTATGGATGGTTTTGCCCAACTGCCACGTGGCGTCTTCCAAACAGGCCTTAGGGTCTTCCACCATGTCCCATTTGTTCAGCACCACAATCAGGGGTTTTTTACCGGCCACAATCACGTCGGCAATTTTGCTGTCTTGGGCTTCAAACACTTTCCACTTGCTGGCCCCAATGCTGTGGGCGCTGGCATCCACCATCAGCACCACTGCATCGGCAGCTTGGATGGCATTCAAGCTCTGCGCCACCATCAAACCTTCCAAGTCATCCACCACTTTGGCTTTTTTGCGGAGTCCTGGCGTATCCACCAAAATGTACTCTTGCCCGTGGTAGGTAAAGGGGTGGCCAATGGCATCCCGTGTGAGGCCCGCCATAGGCCCCGCCAACATGGCTTCTTTGCCCAAAAGGGCGTTCACAAACGTGCTTTTGCCCGCATTGGGTTTGCCCACAATGGCCAGCTTGATAGGCCGTTCCACTTTGGGCGTTTCAATCCCTTCCACATCGTCAAGGGCTTCATCCGCTTCCACAACGTCGGGTTCCGCCACAGGCTGAATGTACGCCGTCAACGCCTCATGCACCCCATCCAATCCACCATTGTGCGCGGCGGATACCAACAACGGCACTCCAAACCCCAAACTTTCAGCGGCATGAAGGGTGTCTTCCGCCTCGTTCACATCGCCTTTGTTCACCAGCAAAATCACCGGGCGCTTCAGTTTCCGTACCTGCTGGGCCAATCCACGATCGGCGGGCGTTACCCCTTCCCGCCCGTCAACCATAAACAAAATCACATCCGCCGTGCCCGCCGCCTTCATGGCCAGCTTGTTCATATCCGCCGCCAACCCCGTGGCACCTTCTTCCAAACCAGCTGTATCTAACACGTCAAACACCAGCCCAAACAGGCTTCCGGTCACCCGCCGCACATCCCGCGTGGTGCCCGCACGGGGGTGCACCACGGCCTTTTCACTGCGGCCATCCGCCAACAGGTTGAACAACGTGCTTTTGCCCACATTGGGGCGGCCAACAAGGGCAATGGTAGGGGGAAGGGTAGCTGTGCTCATACTCCGTGCTTAGCACGTAACCCAACGGAATGCCAGCAACTTAGCCCAGTTCTTTTTGGGTATCGGCCATCAGCTGGGCGGTTTGGGTTTCAAGCCCTTTTACACCGGCAGCATTCAGCTTGGCTAAATACGCCACCACTTTCTCACGTAGTACACGGGCTAAGCGAATATGGGCTTCCGAAGCATCATCCCCCTGGCTGGTGCAAATACCCAGCAAGGCTTGGATTTCAACCCAATCACCATCACGCTGCATATGGTCGTACCATCCAGCTTGGGTCATGGCTGTTTCAATCTTCGCCAACGTGGGGGTAATACTGGTATGACCAACAGCCTGGACAGGCGTAACCGCCGTACTGGCCAAACCCAAGGTTAAGGTTGTTACAGCAACGGTACGTTGAAACACGTTCATGTTCATATCTCCTTTGTTCCCCCACACCCTAATCCATGATATGGGTTTGTCAACATGACGAACATCAAATCCGCCCCATCTTCTGCCACCCCCACGTTGTACGTGTGCACCAACTGCCCCAACGAACGGAAACAGGATACCCCTTGCACGTTGTCTCTCACCGAAGGCGCCACGCTGTACCAAACCCTTCAAGCCGCCGCTGTCACTCACCCCGCCTTGCAAGGCGCCACAGTGCAACCCGTCAAATGCATGGGCGGATGCGAAACCCCCTGCAGCGTAGCCTTTGCCGCCCCGGGGAAAGAATCCCTGCTGTTCACCACCATGGACACCACCAAGGCCGCCGATATCCTCACCTGCTTTGCCACCTACGTGGCCAACCCCGCCGGCCACCGCCTCACCAAGCCGGAACGGCCGGACAGCCTCAAAAACACCCTCTCCGCCCGCATCCCCGCACCGTTTATCTCAAATTCTTAATTGATAACGCCATCATGCCCACCATTATCATCCAACTCTATTTCAATCATCCTCACCATGCAGATACCATGTCATCGTTAGAACACCTTGATGCTGCCGTATCTGCTACTTGCAAATCACTGAACCTCGGTTATTGCTACTCTATGACTTCGTGGAATAACCCTCAAAAACCTTACGAATCCAATGGAGAAATTCAGTTCGGGCTTCATTATTTATCCAACAACCCACCCAACCTTCTCGTTTTAAGAAAACAATTTCACATCAATTTATCCAAACTGGATTTTCATCTCAACCACATGGAAGCGCACATTGGTACCAGCGATGGTAAACCATATCCACTCTCAGCGTTATTTTAAAACCTTACTTCTCCGCCCTAAAACACACCACGCTCCCGTTATCCCCTAAAAAGTACAATGCACCATCGGCCACCACGGGGGGCAACGTGCTGGGCACATCCAAGTCGGTAGCCGCCATACGGGTTCCGGTGTCGGGGTTAATGCTCACCGCCAACCCGTCGTTGCTCACGGCAATCAGGCGCTCGCCCGCCAGCAAGGGGCCGCTCCACAGGCGGCGGTCGTCATCCTTCGGCAAATCTTTGTTCAGGTCGGTCACCCAGCGGATGCCTCCATCCTTGCGGTTCAACGCCACCATTTCGCCTTTGTCGGTCACCACAAACATCTGGTAGCCCGCCACCCACGGCATTTGGCTGGTTTGGATGTTCACCTTCCAAAACCGCTGGCCATTGGTCAGGGCGTAGGCCGAAAGCCCGCCGTTCATCCCCACCGCGTACACAAAGCCATCGGCCACCACGGGCGGCGCGGCAATGCTGCTCACGGTGCTTTCGGGGTCGGCGCCCGCAAAGGGGCTGCTCAACGTATCGTGCCAAATGTAGCGGCCATCGGTGGCGCGCAGCACGTACATTTCACCGCTGGAATAGGGTACCACCAACGCCCCGTTGCTGGCCGTGGGCGCGCTGGCCGCCATGGCTGAAAGGGTTTCGTCAATCCCGCTGTGCGTCCATTGCATGGCGCCCGTTAGGGCGGATAACGTGAACATCCGGTTGTCATGGCTCATCACAAACACGCTTTCGCCTTGCACGGTGGGGTCGGCGCGCAAGGGCACGGCAAGGTCAATCTCCCACACTTTTTTGCCGCTGCTGGCGGTCAGGGCAAACACTTGCCCGCCCGCCGTGGCCACAAACAGCAAATCGCCACTCACGGCCAACCCACTGGAAATCACCGCCGTATCGTCTTCCTTCAACGGCAATTCCACCTGCCACAACTCTTTGCCCGTTTTGGCGTCCAAGGCCGTTATTTGCCCGCTGGTATCGCTGGCAAACAAGCGCCCGCTGTTTACCACAGGCGCATGCAACATGGTTTTGCCGCGCCCTGCCCCGCTGCCAATGCTCGCCGTCCACGCCCGTACCACCTTGGCGGGCAAGGCTACGTGTTGGGGGTAATGCATGCTGTTGCCGCCGCGCTGGCTCCAATTCACCGTGGCGCGGGCCGCAGGCAGGCTCATGGGCTCAACATCCGCACCGGGGGTCGCTTCCAAGGTGGTGGCGTTCACGGTCACGTCAATGCGCGGGCCCACCAACTTCGCTACTTCTTTATCCTGAAACATACTGCACGAAGCCACAACCAAAGCCACCAACGGAAGAATACGGCGCATGAGATCTCTTTCTTTTGACCGCAGTATAACGGATGGAATGGGTTTGGCTAGCAGTCCTCAATAAAAAACCCGCCGTAGCGGGGCTTTTTACTCTCCCCTCTCAGGATTAGGATGTTTAAGGCCAGCAACAACGGCGCGCATCGTATCACCAACAAGTTTACAGTGTTCTGCGCCAGCAGTAATAAAATCCGCATCTGCCATATAAGTCTTTAAAAGCTCATAGCCACGAATATCATCTGGGGTTATTGTCCTTATATCTGTTCTATTTACCGCAGCGGCACCAGGTAGACTTCTTAAAATACTAGATACTTCTGCAGCCGAAAAAAAACCTTTTGTAGAATTCGCATCAATAAGTGTCAAAAGCTCATCCATACTAAATACGCGAGTCATTTCATAAGCCTCCTCTTGTTTGTACAGGTATACATATTATAGGATTGCTTGCAGTGCTTGTCAAGCTGCCATCGTAAGGTTCCGAAACGCCCGCTGAATATCCCCCCGCCCCGCCTTGCTCAACTCGGCGGGCGTGGTGGCAAGGGCCACCTGCCCGTGGTTGATAATCACCACCCGCCCGCACAAAGCTTCAGCTTCTTCCAAAATGTGGGTGCTTACCAGCACGGCCCGGGTTTTGGCCAGCTCGCGCAGGGTGAGGCGCAGTTCGTGCTTTTGGTTGGGGTCCAGCCCGTCGGTGGGTTCGTCCAGTATCAGCACGGGCGGGTTGTGCACCAAAGCCCCCGCCAAATACACCCGCTGTTTCATCCCTTTGCTCAGGTCGCCCATGGGGCGGTCTAAAAAGCCGTCACAACGGGTTAACTGGCTGATGGTGCCGATCGCCTTACCCACCTCCGCCACACCCTGCACCTCCGCCATAAAGGTTAAATACTCCCGCGCGGTTAAATCTTCATACAAGGCAGGTTGTTCAGCCAAATAGCCCAAACTCCGCTGGGCTTCGGCTCGCTGGGTGGCCATATCACACCCGTTCACCGTCACCGTGCCGGCATCGGGCACCACATACCCCGCCAACAAACGCATGGTGGTGCTTTTGCCAGCGCCGTTGGGGCCAATCAAGCCCACCAGCTCCCCTTTGGCCACCTGCAGGCTCACGTCGTTCACAGCCACCACAGGCCCCGCAGGGGTGATAAAGGTTTTGGCTAGGTTTGTGGCGTTCAGCATAGCCAACCGTAACGGGTGATACCCGTTTAAGCAAGCCCTTGTGCCAGCGCAAGTTGCAGCGTAAACTCACCCCCATGAGCGCATCCGTCATTCCACTCATCACTCTCCCAATCGCCCGCCAAAACCTTCGCGATCTATATAGTCTGTACAAAGACGGCAGCCCCGAAATATCCGGCCCCGCCCTGCTGAACACCTTTCTGAATAACTTACCACCTTCGTTTTTGAAAGACCGTCAGATCGAAGAACTTATCGGCTTCATGAATGCCATTCACGCCGATCGTATGATGTCTGGGGAAATACCCGAATATATCTTCGCCAAACCTTACATACCCTCGGGCGAACGTATCCCCACCGTGTTTCATGACCCCATGGCCAGCATGGGCGATTCTCTCGAACACCATATTCGCTTCTAACCCCCTTGACACTCTTCCTCTGCAAGTGCTATTTAGCACTCAACAAGCTTGAGTGATACACCCAGCTTGCCGATGTTTCAAAAGGAGGAGAAACCCATGGCCGATATCAGCAACAAAGTACGCCCCTTGAACGACCGCGTGTTGGTGGAGCGTGTGGAAGCCGAAACCAAAACGGCGAGCGGCATCATCATCCCCGACAGCGCGAAAGAAAAACCCCAACAAGCCAAAGTGGTGGCCGTAGGCCCCGGCAAATGGAACGAAGACGGCGACGAACGCATCAAAATGGACGTGAAGGTGGGCGATACCGTCATGTTCAAAAAATGGGGCGCCGACGAGGTGAAGGTGGATGGGAAGGAATACCTCATCCTCGCCGAATCCGACATTATTGCTGTTCTGAATTAACCCAATCGGGCGCACGTGGCGAAAGATGGCCACGCTGCGCTCGTCATGATGATCGATTAAAAAGGAGAAACAACTATGGCTGCAAAAGAATTACGTTTTGGAAACGACGCCCGCACCAAAATGCTGGCAGGTGTCAACATTCTGGCCAACGCCGTGAAGGCAACGCTGGGGCCCAAAGGCCGCAACGTGGTGCTGGATAAATCCTTCGGCGCCCCCCGTGTAACCAAAGACGGCGTGAGCGTGGCAAAAGACATCACGCTGGCCGACAAGTTTGAAAACATGGGCGCCCAAATGGTGCGCGAAGTAGCCAGCAAAACGGTGGACGTAGCGGGCGACGGCACCACCACCGCGACCGTTTTGGCCCAAGCCATTTTTGTGGAAGGCAGCAAAGCCGTGGCCGCCGGTATGAACCCCATGGATTTGAAACGCGGAATTGATAAAGCCACCACCGCCGTGGTTGCCGAACTTACCAAAATCACCAAAAAAGTGGGCAAGGGCGATATCGCCCGCGTGGCCACCATCTCCGCCAACGGCGACAGCACCATTGGCGACGACATTGCCAAAGCTATGGAAGTTGTGGGCCAAGAAGGCGTGATTACGGTGGAAGAAGCCAAAGGCACCGAGAGCACGCTGGACACCGTGAAAGGTATGCAATTTGATCGCGGATACCTCAGCCCCTACTTCGTGACCAACGCCGAGAAAATGATGGTGGAAATGAAAGACGCCAGCATCCTCATCACCGACCGCAAACTCTCCAACTTGGAACAACTGTTGCCCATTTTGGAACCCATCGCCCAAAGCGGCCGTGAACTGTTGATTATCGCCGAAGACGTGGAAGGCCAAGCCTTGGCCACACTGGTGGTGAACAAACTCCGTGGCGGCCTGAAGGTTGCGGCCGTAAAAGCCCCCGGCTTTGGCGACCGCCGCAAAGCCATGCTGGAAGACATTGCCATCCTGACGGGCGGTACGGTGATTAGTGAAGAGACGGGCATGACGCTGGACGGCGTGCAACTCTCCCAACTAGGCCGCGCTGGCACCATCACCATTACCAAAGACCACACCACCGTGGTGGAAGGCGCTGGTAAAAAAGCCGATGTGGATGCCCGTTGCAGCCAAATCCGCCAGCAACTGGAGGAAACCACCAGCGATTACGACCGTGAAAAACTGCAAGAACGCCTGGCCAAACTGGCCGGCGGCGTGGCGGTTATCAAGGTTGGCGGCGCCACCGAAGTGGAAGTAAAAGAAAAGAAAGACCGCATTGACGACGCCCTGGCCGCCACCCGCGCCGCGGTGGAAGAAGGTGTGGTACCCGGCGGCGGCGTCGCCTTGGTGCGCTGCCTGAAAGCCTTGGACGGCTTGAAGCTGGACAACCGCGACCAGCAAGTGGGGGTGGATATCATCCGCCGCGCGCTGGAAGCCCCCCTCCGCACCATTGCCAGCAACGCAGGCGAAGATGGCGCCGTGGTGGCCGGTAAAGTGCGCGAAGGCACCGATGCCTTCGGCTACAACGCCGCCACAGGCGAGTACGTGGACATGCTGAAAGCGGGGATTATCGACCCTGCCAAGGTGGTACGCGTCAGCCTCCAAAACGCTGCCAGCGTGGCGGGCCTGATGATCACCACCGAAGTGATGATTGCCGACAAACCTGAAGACGCCAGTTGCGGCCACAAACACAGCGGCGCCCAAGGCGGCGGCGGTATGGGCGGCATGGGCGGGATGGATTTCTAACCTTCCCCCACATGTAAAACCAAACCCCGCTACGGCGGGGTTTTTTATCTTGTTTTTACAATCAAAGTATACTATAATTTGGCCAAAGAAAGAACCTATCATGCCCTCCACAAATCCGCCCCTTCGCCCCGACCGAACCAACTTGTTGAGAGCCAATTTAGACGAGCTCATTTGGATGATCGATGACCCTCGAAAAGGAATAATTCTCCGTATTTTCAAAGACCACGAAGACTTGTTCAATACGAATCCCGGCTCATCCCACAACCACCAAGCTTGGACGGGTGGTCTGGCCGACCATTATGCCGATATTTTACGCCGCAGTTGGACGGAATACACCGACCAATGGGCATGGGCCAAAGCCTACGGACACGAACTACCTTTCACGTTGGGTGAGGCCCAAATCGCTCTCTTTTGCCACGATGCCGAAAAGGTTGTCGTCTATGGCGATGCAACGGATCCACGCTGCGCTCCTTTTATTGGTCAGATACAAAACCCATCAGCAAAAGATACCAAGGAAGGCATCAAATGGCGTGTATTGGAACATTGGAAAACCCACTACGGCCTTGAACTTACAGATGCCGAACTCAACGCCATCACCTACACTCATGGTGAAGGAGATAACTACAAAAACAACCAGCGTATCATGAACCCACTGGCCGCTTTTGTTGGTAACATTGACCGCACCAGCGCCCGTATCGGCTACAATATGGGACGCGGTTATGGGGTTACCGTACAAAGAATTGATAGCTACGTTAAACCCTCAGAACCCGAAAGAGGTTAATAATTGATATTTGAACCCCGCTCCGCGGGGTTTGCCTTTTATCAAGCCCCGCAAATCCCTTCCATGTTACCAACCCTTATGCAAATCCAGCTTGCCCGTTTGACCGCCAAATACAGCCACCCCGTGCCCCGTTACACCAGCTACCCCAGCGCACTCCAGTTTGGCCCGCACATCACCCCCACAGTGGTGGAAGGCTGGCTGAAAAACCTCCCCACCACGCACCCCGTCTCGCTGTACCTCCACCTGCCCTATTGCAAAAAGCTGTGCCTGTACTGCGGCTGCAACATGAAGGTCACCCACAACCCCGCCGTTATTTCCAGCTACATGGGTTATCTGCTGGATGAAATCCGCCACACCGCCCGCCTGCTGGGCCAGCGGCTGAATGTCTCCACCGTACACTTAGGGGGTGGAACCCCCAGCTATTGCCCCCCCGAAGACCTTAAAACCTTGTTTGCCACCCTTCACCAACATTTCAACATTCTGCCACATGCCGAACTCAGCTTGGAAGCCGACCCCCGCCTACTCACGCCCGAAACCGTGGCCACACTGGCCAGTGTGGGCATCACCCGCGCCAGCTTGGGCGTGCAGGATACCAACCCCGCCGTGCAAGCCGCCATTGGCCGCGTGCAACCCCACGCCACCAACCACGCCGCCGTGGCCAACCTGCGGGCGGTGGGTATTCAGGCTATCAACATAGATGTGGTGTACGGCCTACCGCTACAAACCTCTGCCACTTTCACCCAAACCATCGCCGATGTTCTGGAACTTGCCCCCAGCCGCCTCGCCCTGTTTGGCTACGCCCACGTGCCATGGATGAAAAAGCACCAACTGGTGCTGGAACAACACCCACGCCCCAACCCTCTGGAGCGCCTGAACCTGTTTGCCGCCGCCACCGAGCAATTGATGGCCGCAGGCTATGTGCCCGTGGGGCTGGATCATTTTGCGAAGCCGGATGACCCACTCGCCATAGCCGCCGCACATGGCACCCTGCACCGCAATTTTATGGGCTACACCAGCGATGACGCCCCTACCCTGTTAGGCTTCGGCGCTTCCTCCATCAGCACGTTCCCCCAAGGCTATGCCCAAAACGAAACCGATATTCCCGCTTACCAAACCACCATCGCCGCAGGTAGCCTAGCCACCGTGAAGGGACTTGCGTTCACCGAGCGCGATACCCTCCGCGCCCCCCTCATCGAATCCCTCATTTGCAACCTGCACACCACCTTGCCCGCCGACGTACTCGCCGAAGCCCTCCCCAAACTGGAACCGCTGATCGCCGATGGCCTAGCAACTCTCGCCGAATCCACCCTGCGTATCACCCCCCAAGGCCGCCCCTTCTCCCGGGTAGTGGCCGCATGTTTGGATGATTACCTGAAACCTACCTCCACCCGCCACAGCCAAGCTGTTTAAAAGTTTTTGGGGTTGACAAACTCCCGCCCCATTTCCATATAAACCCTATGCTTTACGTGCCCCCCACCTCCGCCGCCGCCCAAGCCGCCCGCAGCGTGTGGAACCACCCCGAGACTGTGATTGAACCGTTTTTGGGCGAAAAAGAATCGTGGTTTGCTAACCCAAACAACCAAGCCTTGGTATCCCAGTTTGCCAAATCCCAAGGCTTCAAACGACTACCCAAAAGAACAGTTCACGGTACATTTTCAACGGCCCTCATCGCCCCCACAAGCATTATCAAAATAAGCCATAACGATATGGCCTACGCCCGCTGGGTGACGGATGTTACCTTGGACAAATACCCCTACATGGCACTCCACAGCCCCGCTCTTTATGCAGCCGCGCAACTCCGTGAGCAAGGCGTCCAGCTGTACCATTCCCAACGGATGACCAAACACTACGAAATGCAACGCAAATACCAAAACATCGCTGAAGATCTTGCAGGAAGCTTTGAATGGGGCTTCCCCGATACCTTCTACAAATTTGTCCATCCATCTTTCAAATCCGCCTTGGCCGAACTTGGGAATTTTATGGATGATACCGGCTTCACGGTGGATGATACCTCTCCCGACAACATCGGTTACCTGCCCGACACCACCGCCCCCAACCCCGCCTTTCCGTTCCGCCTGATGCTCATCGATCCCGTACAGGGCATCTAAAGCCCCATCACTTCCACCCACCGCCGCGCCAACCGCGCCGTGGTGGGCACGTTGTAGCCCCCTTCCAACACCGCCACAGTAGGTACGCCAAGGGCTTTTATCCCCTCAAACAACCCCTCAAAATCCCCATCGTCCAACCCAATCCGCCCCAAGGGGTCGTCCCTGTGCCCGTCAAACCCCGCCGACACCACCAGCACCTCAGCCCCAAACGCCGCCACTTGCCGCAGGTAACTCTCCCACACCGCCCGCCACGTGTCGGGCCCACCCACCAACGCGCGCAACACGTTGCCACCGTGCACCTCCACAGGGCCGGGGTAACCCGCCTGATACGTCTCCACCACCATCACCCCCTCCACACCCTCCAACGCCGCAATCGTGCCGTTGCCGCTGTGGGTATCAAAATCCAGCACCGCCACACGCTTGCCCAAGGCCTTGGCATGCAAGGCCGCCACGGCGGCCGCGTTCAACACACAAAACCCCTCGGCCGTATCCGGCCCCGCATGGTGGCCCGCCAGCACGGGGCACACCACATGGCGCGCCACGCCCGCCACCACAGCCTCCACCCCTTGCACGGCCGCGCCCACGCTCAGCATGGCGGCCCTCAGGGTGTGGGCGTTTACGTGGGTGTCCATGTCCAGCTCCATCACCTCGTTGTGGCCAACCTCGGCATCCCACGCGTCCAAAGCGTCCAAATATCCTTCCGTATGAACCCGCCCCAACGCCTCCCGCGCCACAGGCTTGGCCCGCACTTCCTGTACACCCTCCACGCCTACCACAGCCGCCACCACGGCCTCAATCCGCCCCGCCGCAAGCCCGCCCACGGCACTGGCCTCATCGTGCTTCGCAATATCGGGGTGGTGGATGATCAAAAACGTCACGCCCTAAGCTAAATCAAATACCTTCTGAGGTAAAACCATTCTCACGATTCCATTGATCAATTTCATCAGGTGTTATTCGTACAATACTTATTCGACGGGTCCCATTTGAAAAAGGATCTATTTGATGTTCTACAAATCGTTGTGCTGCATTCGAGAGCATTGTACGATGAGCGGAAATTGCACTACACGACCAGTCACTAACACAAGCACGTTTTGTCCAAACATCCTCGTCATCTCCAAGATGTATTAAAGACAATGGGTTAACTCTATAAATCTTCCACTTATCATCATAAACAGTCGTTGAAATTGTATAATGTGGTACAGGGCTTGTTGTTAAGCAAACCCAAGGAATATCATAAAAGTTTGCCATACCCTCAGGCCCTCCAGGCACAAGTATGGTACCTGCTTTCAAAATCTTAGGTGAAGCATGGTAAAATTCAATGGCCAATTTACTACTCATAATCACTTATATAGGCACAAAAAACACTATTTCAACCCTCCTTCACCGCCGTCGTCATCTTCTCGGCAATCTCTTTGGCATCGCCCAGCACCAGCGCGGCGTTGTCCATGGTGAACAACGGGTTATCCACGCCCGCATAGCCGGGGCGGTGGCTGCGCTTCACCACGTACACCTGCTTGGCCTTCCATGCCTCCAGCACGGGCATGCCATAAATGGGGCTGCCGGGAGTGGTTTGGGCGGCGGGGTTCACCACGTCGTTGGCGCCAAAAATCAGCACCACGTCGGTTTGGGCAAAGCTGGGGTTAATCTCTTCTAACTCATGAACATGGTCGTAGGGGATATCCGCCTCCGCCAGCAGCACGTTCATGTGCCCCGGCATCCGCCCCGCCACGGGGTGGATGGCAAAACTCACCTCTTTTCCCTTGGCCGTGAGGGTTTGGAACAGCTCTTTCACCGCATGCTGGGCCTGCGCCACGGCCATGCCGTAACCAGGGATAATCACCACCCGCTCGGCATTGTCCAGCATAAACGCCACGTCTTCCACGCCCGCCGTTTTGGCCACTTTGCCATCCTCCTTCGCTGAAGCTACGGAGGACAGGTCCCCCGCCTCTGCACCAAAACCTCCCAGAATAACGCTCACAAAACTCCGGTTCATGGCCGCGCACATAATGTAACTCAAAATGGCGCCGCTCATCCCGATAATCGCCCCCGTCATCACCAACAACGGCTGCTCCAGCATAAAGCCCGTGGCCGCCGCCGCCCAGCCGCTGTAACTGTTCAACATGCTCACAATCACGGGCATATCCGCCCCGCCGATGGGCGCCACCAGCGTGTAGCCAAACACGGTGGAAAGCCCAATCACCGCCACCAACGCCCACGGGTTAAACGTCAGCACAAACACCACCGCGCTGGCCACAATCCCCAAGCCCAGCCCAAGGTTCAGCACGTGGCGGCCTTTCCACGCCCAGGGCTTGCCCGAAACCCACCCTTGCAGCTTCAACGCCGCCAAAATAGAACCCGAAAACGTCACCATCCCAATGGCCGCCCCCGCGCTCATTTCAATGGTTTCCCGGGTTTCCAACAGGTTGAACGCATAATGCTGCACAAACATCCCCGCCGCCACCAACGCCGCCGCCAACCCCACCAAACTATGGAACACCGCCACCAACTGGGGCAAACTGGTCAGCTGGATGCGCAACGCCATGGGCACGCCCACCACCGCCCCCACCAGCAGGCCCAAACCAATCGTGGTGTAATCGCCCACCGTGGGCTGCATCAGCGTTACCACCACGGCCAAAGCCATGCCGCCCATGGCGTACATGTTCCCCGCCCGCGCGGTTTTGGGGCTGGCCAACCCCTTCAAGCCCATCACAAAACACAAACCTGCTACAAGCGAGAGAATGGCGGAAAAATCAGACGATAAAGTGAACATATGCTAACCTTTCAATGCAATAATAATTCCGGTTACAGCCATACCAACACCGGCAATTTTCTGAAGAGTCAAAACTTCACCAAACAATAAAACAGCTAACCATACTGAAACCATCACAGCACCTGCATCAGCAATAACAATAACCATTGCTGTTGAATCTGATGTTTTAAAAGCGGATTGATATAACCATATAAACGCCGCACCAGTTACAGCTAAACCAATAACAGCCAAAGAGCTTTGAAAACTTAACTCAGGTTTAATACCTTGATTCCAAGCATATATTGCAAATGGAAGCAAACAAGCAAATAAGACAGGTTGATATAAAGTTGCAGCCCAGATTGGTGCAAAATGAGTAGATACTAATTTATAAAACATTTGATGAACTGCAAGGGCCAAAGCAGCACCACATGCATAAATAAGCCAGCTCATTTCCCCTCCTTCTTCTTAAACATATTCAGCATCCGCCGCGTAATGGCAAATCCGCCAAAAATGTTCACCGCGCACAAGGCCACCGCCGCAAACCCCAACACCTTGGCCAGCACCTGCAACCACCCGATACTCTCAGGGAATGGGCACGCAATGGCCGCACATACATTAGCATCTAGCAACGTCGGCCCCGCCACCAAAATAGCCGCCACAATCACAATGCCACTGATGGCGTTGGTCACGGCCATCAAGGGCGTGTGCAGCGCAGGTGTAACCCCCCACACCACAAAATAGCCAATCACGCAGCTCAAGGCAAAAATGGTGAACAGGTTGGTCAGCGGAGAAAGGTCCATAGCGTTATCCTCTTGCCATTAAAAATGCACCCACAAGGTAAAGCCCCACCCCTGCCAACGCCGTCATGCTGGGGGCCTCTTTCAGCAGTATCATCCCAATAACTACCGAGGTTAAGCCATACACACACGCCAGCAAGGGGTCTACCAAACTGATTGGCCCCCCCATCGCAAAGGCGGTCAAAAATAACCACATGATGACGGGGAACATAACTCCCATCCCCGCAACAACATACGGCGTCGAACCTGTCATCAAACCCTGCAATTGAATTCCACCTCTCGTGATGGCGATAATCGATAACATCACAACAGCGCCAATCGCCCATACACACGCCGCCAACACCATCACATCTTTGTCGGAAAGTATTTTATATCCGTAGTTCACAACGGCATTTATAATCCCTGCCAACACGATCAACACGGCCCAACTCATGAGTTTACCCTCCCCTCTTCCACCACCAGCATGGCGGCAGCCAGTTCATCCGAGAAATCAATCGTCCCATCCTTCACCAACACACCCAACAAATTCACCATGTTTTGGGCCCAAAAGCGGCTGGCATCTCCCGCCAAACGGCTGGGGAAGTTGGTTTCACCCACCACACTCACACCGTTTTTGGTTACCACCACCTGGTCGGCCACCGTCAGCGGGCAGTTGCCGCCCTTCACCCCGTTGGCCTTGTTGAAGCCCCCCGCCGCCATGTCCACAATTACGCTGGCCGGCTTCATAGCCTCCACAGCTTCCTTAGTTATCAACACAGGCGCCGCTTTGCCGGGTATTTGCGCCGTGCTAATCACCACATCGCACCCTGCAATCACCTTGGCCAGTTCGTCTTGAAGCTGCTTTTGTTGCCCAGCATCCAAGGCTTTGGCGTACCCACCCTCCCCCTTCACCTCAAACATCGGCAACACCACCGGCTTGGCCCCCAAACTCTTAATCTGTTCAGACACTTCGGGCCGCACGTCAAAGGCCTGCACCTGCGCCCCCAGCCGTTTGGCCGTGGCAATGGCCTGCAACCCTGCCACCCCCACCCCCAACACCAAGGCCTGCGCGGGCTTAGTGCCCCCTGCCGCCGTGGTCATCATGGGCATCAGGCGGGGCAAATGCTGGGTGGCGGCCAACACGGCGGCATAGCCCCCCAAGTTGGCTTGGCTGCTCAACACATCCATGGCTTGGGCGCGGCTGGTGCGGGGCAGTCTTTCCAACGCCAGCACGTTCCGTTTGGCTGTGGCTAAAGCTTTCCAACTGTCTGGCCCGTTGGTCAGCGTCACCAGCGTGCCCGTGTCTTTCAATGGAAGCTTTGTTTTCGCCGCCGGCATGGTCACGCGGAACACCACATCCGCCGCCATTTTGTCCAACTTGGCCACCACGGTAGCCCCCGCCGCCGTGTAGGCCGCATCGGGGTAACCTGCCGCCATACCCGCCCCCGCTTCCACGGTTACGCCTAACCCTTTGTCTTTTTTCAACATCCGTACAAGGGCATCGGGGGTTAAGGCCACCCGGCGCTCGGCGCCGTGGGTTTCGTTCATAATGGCAATCTGGAGGCTCATACACCCACCCTACCCGCCTTCCCCTGCCCTGTCAGCGCCCCTGCCAGCACTATAAGCACATCAAACCTCTCATCCCCCCGCCAACCTGCGTTCAAGGGCTATTTAAGTCGGGATGTGGCGCAGTCCGGTAGCGCACGACGCTGGGGGTGTAGGGGTCGCAGGTTCGAGCCGAGCGCAGCGAGACCAACCCAGTCCAAACGCGAAGCCAAACAAAATCATGGGTAATCCTGTCATCCCATCAAAATCACCTCTTGCCAAACGACTCAATCTTGGTTATCCACACGTTTAAGTCGGGATGTGGCGCAGTCCGGTAGCGCACTACGCTGGGGGTGTAGGGGTCGCAGGTTCGAATCCTGTCATCCCGACCAAAATCAAAGGCCTCCGCAAGGAGGTTTTTGATTTTGTCGGGACATTCAGATTTGCAACGCCGCAGGCCGGTTCGACACAAACATTGGCGAGCTTGCGAGCCTAGGTTTGTGAAACTTTGCACTTGCAAAGTAATCCTGTCATCCAGTTGACAAAAAAAGCTCCCAAAAGGGAAGTTTTTGATTTTGTCGGGACACGTCAATCCGCACCGCCACAGCCGTTCAACACAAACCTTAACAAGAAATGCACGTTAGGCTTTTACGTCCACCCATAGTTTTATCATTTCTTAACAGTGTGGTTCAAAAACCTTTTAAACCTGGCAACGACATAACGACTCAAACGTGGTTTTCTTATAAAATCTAAAACATGCCCCCCATTTAGCATCATATGATGCTTGGGGTTTCGGTACGCAAACCATGGAGGTGCAATAAAATCCCAATGCCCGCTACATGAAAAGTGAGGAATATCCTTCAATATGAAAGGGTACCCCCATAGCCACGAAAACTTCAAAGGTGCTGAGACACTTAAAATACCTTGAACTTTTGATTTTTGAAGGGAGAGAGCAATACCTTCCGCAATCACTCCTCCCAAACTATGCCCTATCAAAATAACATCTTGTCCATCATCGTATTTTTTTAATATTTGTTGTCCGTACAATTGAATCAACCTTACATTCCACGGAAGGTAAAACGATTTATCAACCACAACCTCACATGCAGGAAACGATATCCTAAAGGCCTCGGTCCAGTTATCCCAAAAAGTACTCGCCTGATTAGGGGTTCCACTGCCAACCAAGCATATAACCCGCACCATCCTACCGCACCCGCTCCAGCAGTTCTTTCGCCACGGCGTGCACATTCCCCGTCTCTATCCCCGCCCGCAACTTCTTCATAACCGTTTGATAAAAATGAAGGTTGTGCTGGGTTATCAGCATGTGCCCCAAAATCTCTTCGCTTTTGTGCAAATGGTGCAAATACGCGCGGCTGTACGTGGTGCAGGTGGGGCAATCGCACGCGGGGTCAAGTGGGATATCCGCCAGCTTGTGCTCGGCGTTTTTCAGCCGCACCACGCCCTCGCTGGTAAAGGCTTGAGCGTTGCGGGCGTTGCGGGTGGGCAGCACGCAATCGAACATATCCACCCCCGCCAGCACGGCCTTAATCATATCGCTGGGGTAACCCACGCCCATCAGGTAGCGGGGTTTGTCGGTGGGCAACAGCTCGGCCGCAAGGGGGATGGCATGGTGCAACTCTTCCGGGCTTTCCCCCACCGCCAACCCGCCAATGGCGTAGCCTTCAAAGCCAATCTCGGTCAATTTTTCGGTACTTTCGCGACGAAGGGCGGCAAACAAACTCCCCTGCTGGATGCCAAACTGCCCGTACCCATCCCGCGCCACAAAGGCGTCACGGCTCCGCTTGGCCCAGCGCATGCTCAACCTCATGCTCTCCGCCGCCTGCGCTTCTGTGCAAGGGAATGGCGTGCACTCGTCAAACGCCATGGTAATCGTGGCATCCAGCGCGTGCTGAATCTGGGTGGAAAACTCTGGCGTAATGTGGTGCATAGCCCCGTCCAGCGGGCTTTTGAAGGTGACCCCTTCCTCGGTCATGGTGCGTAAATCTTTCAGGCTGAACACCTGAAACCCGCCGCTATCCGTCAAAATCGGCCCCGGCCAGTTCATAAACTTGTGCAATCCCCCAAGTTTCTCCACCACCGTATGCCCCGGCCGCAAAAACAGGTGGTAGGTGTTACCCAAAATAATCTGGGCGCCTGTGGCCCGCACGTCGTCCATTTTCATGGCTTTCACCGTACCCACGGTGCCCACGGGCATAAATACGGGGGTTTCAATCACGCCGTGGGCGGTGTGCACCCGCCCCCGCCGTGCGGCGCCATCGGTTTTTAAAAGCGAAAAAGAAAGGCTCATACCGAGCCTTGTAGTGGGTTTATAACGTCAACGCAAGGTTACTTCTTAGCCATATGGCTCCCCGATTCTTTCGCTAAAACCTCATCTCTCAACGTCATAGCATCAGCAATCGCAACTTCCAAAGCAGCGGGAGTTTTATGCTGACCTTTCGCCAACACCGTTTTGATCACCTTAATCTCACCTAACAGATAATCAATCTCACTACCCACCATCTCTCGCTCAGTATCATCCTTAGGTAACTCACGCTCTTCCCCAAACAATCCTTCTAAAATCGCTTCTTTTTCCTGAATCACTTTTTGCCAATGCAAGCGCGCACTCACCATCTCAGGGTTTACCACAGGTACGCGCGGTGCGGCATGTGGTGTCGCCATAGCCGTGCGAGAGGCTGCCGCAGGCGTTGTGGTTGTTTTCCATTCCCCTGCCGCCACAGGGTTCGTCGCCAAAAGCTGTCCAGCCGCCACAGCTGCTATAGTCAATCGTGCCAATGTCATATCAAATACTCCCGTTGGTTACGAATACTTATACCCCGCCCCATAACCCCGCCTGACACCTACCCCGCCCGTGTGAGCAAACACCCATCCCCAAAGCTGTAAAACCGCATGTTTTCGGCAATCGCCCGCGAATAAAGGGCTTTCATGGAATCCTTTCCGACAAACGCCGCCACCAGCATCAGCAAACTGCTGCCGGGTAAGTGAAAGTTAGTAATCAACCTATCCACCACCTTGAACTCAAACCCAGGCCGGATGAGCAAGTCAGTCTCCCCCGCAAAGGCCTCCAACGAGTTTTCGCGTGAGATGGCTACGCTACGCTCGCCATGACGAACGAGTGCCGCACTCTCCAGCGTGCGGCAGGTGGTGGTGCCCACGGCAATTACCTTGTTGCCTCGTGCCTTGCACGCCGTAATAGCCGCCGCCGTTTCGGGCAGAACGCTGCACCATTCCTTGTGCAACCGCCCCGCCGCCAATTGCTCGGACGTAGGGTTTAAAAACGTGCCCGCGCCCACATGCAACGTCACTTTGGCTATGTCCACCCCTTTGGCCTTCAAAGCTTCCAACAAACTGGATGAAAAATGCAAACCCGCCGTGGGCGCCGCCACGCTGCCCACCGTGCTGGCGTACACGGTTTGGTAGCGCGCCCGCACCTCGGGGGTATCTTCGGCCACTATGTAGGGCGGCAAGGGCGTATGCCCATGAGCCTGCAAATAGCTTTCTACTTCGGCAGGCGCCACTTCCAACTTCACATGGCAAAATCCATCGCCTATGGCTTCCACCACCACAGCGGCATCACCATCCACATAAATCACATCTCCCACGCTCAACCGTTTCATGGGCTTGGCCAAGGCCTCCCAACGAGTCAGCGTGGTATCCAGCGGACGATGCAACAACAGCTCCACCTTTACCACGGGCTGCCCCACAACTCTGTTCTTCCGCTGGCCATACAACCGCGCCGGCAATACCTTGCTTTCGTTCACCACCAGCAGGTCGCCTGCATTCAGGTAATCAGGAAGGTCAGCGTAGGTACTCACGTCCCCCACCGGCCACCGCAACAACCGCGCACTCTCACGCGGTTCCACCGCTGTGTGGGCAATCCGTTCGGGGGGTAAGTAGTACGTGTACGGGGTATCCATACCTTTACCTAACGTGCAAACGTGCCGATGGCAAGAACACGTTACCTCACGGTTAACGCTCACCTACCTCATACACTGGCTTTGGCCGTTTGGCTTTCTTCTCATCCCGCACCGCCGCATAGTGGCTATATGCCTCATCATTTCCCCGTACACCAGCAAACTTCAACAAAGTTTCGTGCATGGCTTTTTTCATAATCTTTCCAGATGGTAAGGTTACAACAGTATCATTCTGTATCTGTGCTCCCGTCACGTCAGTAAGGGTTTCAACAACTCGTTCAAAGCCCTTGGTTATCTTTTCATCTTGCTTGCGGCGACGCACCGCTTCTTCCCCCGTTTTATAGGCACTTTGAAATTTCTTGGTAACCGAGTACGGCGTATCACTGTACAAAAACATCAAGTTTGCTAGCCGTGACTTGTTGGGCTTGCTTATCGTCCCATCTTTCATGGCCGCCATCAGTTCGGCCAATTCTTTGAGATCATTTTCGGCAGCTGTAGGTACGCGAATCTTCTCCCGTTCAGCATCCAGCACTGCCAGCATACGGTTCATAATCTCTTCCTCCGATGGATGTGCATTCACGGGGTTTTGGCTCATAGGTTTCTCCTTTGTGTCAACTTGTATACCTAGAAACTCCCACAAAGTAAAGGGGCCCGCAGGCCCCATGTCACTTAGGTAGGTTAGGCCATAAACTCGCCGCCCAAACGCATCATGTCGATGTTCAGTTCGCGGATTTTTTTACGCAAAGTGTTGCGGTTAATGCCCAAAATGATGGCCGCGCGCACTTGGTTGCAGCGCACGTAGCGCAACACGTGTTCAATCAGGGGGCGTTCCACTTGGCTAATCACTTTTTCGTACATGCCGCTGGTGGGGCTCATGCCGTTCAGGTCTTTAAAGTAGCTGCGCAGGCAGGCGTCCACGCTGGCGGGGAGGCTTTCGTTGAAGGCTTCGGCCCGCAAACGGTACAGGGGCGACATCGCGCGTCCAGATTGTTGGGTTGCGGCGGGTGCAGTTTCAACTTGTGTAACCATTGTGGGTTCCTCCCGTTATTAAGTTGTTCCTAAAATTCACATTTCAGGCCCTGTTTCAGTCACCTTACGTTGGGCTTACACCCCCAACATCTAGTGGGTTGGCTAACTGACTTTGCTTATAACATCGTCAGCCCTGCGTAAGCAAGCATCATAGAGATTGCTCACTTCGCGCTTCATCTCATCACCACAAGATATTGAATTGAGTTTCATTCTCAATTCTTTTCCCCCAAACAAGCCACGTGTGTAGCCTGCTACATGCTTACGCATGTGATGAATTCCGCGCCACTCGCCGTACAAGTCGATGGCCAAACCGATGTGCTCCAGCACAATATCTTTTTGTTCCGCAAGGCTGGGGTCGGGCCGTTTTTCGCCGGTTTTCAGATAATGGGCCACCTGCCCCAACAGCCACGGGCGGCCTTGGGTGGCGCGGCCAATCATCACACCGTCGCACCCGCTTTGGGTGAGCGCCATTTCAGCGTCGTCCACGCTGTTAATGTCGCCATTCACCAATACAGGTATTTTCACCGCCTGCTTCATATTTTTGATAAACGCCCAATCCGCACTGCCCTTGTACATCTGCGCCCGTGTGCGGCCATGGAATGCCAGCATCTGCACCCCGCACCGTTCCGCCAGTTTGGCAATCTCCACCCCGTTTTTGTTCAGCTCATCCCACCCAATACGGGTTTTCAACGTCACGGGAACTTTCACCGAGCTCACCACCCGGTTCAAAATTTCTTCCACCAACGGCATATCTTTCAACAGCGCGCTGCCCGCCATGCAGTTCACCACTTTTTTCACGGGGCACCCCATGTTGATGTCAATAATATCCGCCCCCGCCAACTCGTTCACGCGGGCCGCCGCGCCCATGTTGATGGGGTTGGCCCCCACAATCTGAACGCTATGAATGCCCTGACGCGGATCAAACGTCACTTTTTGCGCCGCCACGGCCGCGCCGCGCACCACACCTTCGGCCGCCACCATTTCGCTCACCACCAACCCCGCACCATAACGGCGGGCCAGCAAGCGGGTGGGGTTGTCGGTAATCTCGGTCATGGGGGCCAACACCACGTTGGCATCCAGCACGTGGCTGCCGATTTTGATAGGCTGCAACAAAGGTCGTGGCGCAATCATTGGCGCGGAGAGTGCACAACATTTCATCACGGGTCAAGCAACCCCTCAGCGAAATGATAGGTTTATTTCTCCACAGGGTGGGGATAAACCCAACGCCTCCGCCACACCCCCCACCTTCCATCTTCTGTGTGTGTTGGATTTCATCCCGCAAACCATGCTATCCACGTGCCATGCGCCTCTTTGCCGATTTCTCAAAACGCCACCACAAAAGCTTCAACCTCAGCCTCTCGCCGTTGCATTGGAGCAGCCTCATCGTTTCTGTGGGCAACATCGGTTACCTCCCCAAATACCATTGGAGCCACTTTGGCGCCCTCAGCATGAGCATTCTACCCCCCTTGGTGCTGGTGGGCGTGGGTGCGCACCACAACCCGCTGGCCAGCCTGCTAGTGTTAGTGGGTAGCTGTCTTATGGCCTATGCCGCCCTCATCCATATCCATACCCACGGTGTGGATACCGACCACGACGCCAGCGCTATTGTGGTGGACGAACTGGCGGGCAGCAGCATGGCCGCCCTAGCCATCCCCACCATGATGCACCTGATGGGCACTCACACCGTTTTTGATGCCATTCTTTGCGCCCTTCTGGTGGGCTGGCTGTTCCGGTTTTTTGATATCGCCAAACCCGCCCCCGCCAACCAAATGGATGCCCTGTGGCACCACCCCTTCAGCGTGATGGCCGACGACCTTGTGGCAGGCTTTTATGCCGCCCTGCTCGGCATCGGGTTTGCAGCTTGGATAAATTTTTAAAACTTGTCTATTCTACAACGTCTCTCCTCATACCCCTCACGTATCCTAAGCCCCAAACGACAGCCTTTGTCATCCCAGCGTAGGCTGGGATCTTCTGGCATAACATGTCCAACAACATGGCTATAAATCTAAGCCATTCCCTTCCCGACCATGGCAAGGCGCGTTATTATGCCCCCATGAAGCTCCACACGTTTTTCACCTGCCTCCTCCTCCCTGCCGCCTTGCTCCTTACCTCCTGCATGCCCGGCCCCGTGGGCAAACCCGTCCCTAAATGGACTCCCCCCGTGGATGTGCCCCGCTACGGCGATTGGCTGGTGGAACCCGAAGATTGCTCCCTCCACGCCAGCAGCAGCGATGTTCAGGCCGAAAGCACTGGCAAACTCCAAAGCGGGCGGCTGATTCCCCTCAAACTCACGTTCCTAATGCCCCTCGTCCGCCCGCCTGTGGTGTCTCTCAGCGGCATCCCCGTGCCTTTGCCGTTGGATGGAAGCCAATGGACCTTCCGTACCTATCTGGACTACAGCCCCAACAGCGTGGCGGCCATGAACGAACCCGGAAACTTCGTTGTGGTCAGCTACCAACCCCTCAACACGCTGCAACCTCGCGAGGTGCACTTTGATACCCGTGGCCTGATGGATGGCGTGGCCCACATAGCCCGTGTCTGCCGGTAACCTTTAGGCCTGCCGTATCCCTGTCAAAAACCCTTCAATGCTGGCCCGCAACAGCTTGGCTTGATCGCCTAGCCCACGCGCCGTTTCCAACACGTCGTTGGCCTTGCTATCAGTTTCATTCGCGCCGGATTGTACCGAGCCGATGTTGTGCGAGATTTCCTGGGCCCCACTGGCCGTTTGGCTAATGTTCTGCACAATCTCGTTGGTGGCAATCGTCTGCTGTTCAATGGCACTGGCTACCGAGCTGGAACTTTCTAACACATGCTGAATCCCCGACAGCATTTTTTCCACCACGGTTACCGATACCTTGGTGGAGTCTTGCATGTCTTGAATTTGCGTCACAATCTCTTCGGTAGCTTTGGAGACTTGGTTGGCCAGGTTTTTCACCTCGCTGGCCACCACGGCAAATCCCTGCCCGGCATCGCCTGCACGGGCAGCTTCAATGCTGGCATTCAGGGCTAACAAGTTAATACGCCCCGCAATCCCCGTAATCACGGTAATAATTTCATTCACTTTGTCTGATTTCAACGCCAATTGAGCAATCGAATCCCTCGCCACATGAGCTTCATCCACGGTGGAGGCCACAATCGCCTGCGAGCTTTGGGTTTTGCTCCGAACTTCGTTGATGGAAGCCGAAAGTTCTTCCGCCGCCGCCGCAATTTGGTTGGAGGATTGCGCCGCCACATGGGCCGCACTGGCCACAGTGTTGGATTTATCCCGCGTGTTTTCGGCAATCTTAGTTACATCCTCGCTGCTCACTTGCATATGGTCGGTGGCCATCATCATGTTCTGCATCACGTCTTTCACGTTATCTTCAAATTCCGATGTCAACGCTCGCATCACGCCATAGCTTTGCTGACGCCGCACCATCCATAACCCCACAGCCACCAAAAACGCCACAAACATATAACCCGCCATTTGAAACATCCGGATGTTCGCCACATCCGCACTCTCTAAAAACGCCGCATCCGGCTTGCCAGCCCACAACACCCACTGGCTGCGTGGGTCGTTGACATCCAGCGTCACGGTTTCCGAATATAAAATCCCCTCGTCCACGTCCGCTTTGGCTACAAAAGCTTCCGAGGTACGATGCTGTCCATCCTCTTGAGAAGCCACTTGAAAACCATACTTAGTATTCACCAAGGCATAGTTGGCATTGGGCAACAAATCCCGCAAGGCATTGGTGCGGATAACCCCCGCCACCGTTCCGCGCAGCGCTCCACCCATATCGTAAAACGGAACATTGAACATAATCCCGCTCCGGTCGGCATCGTTTTGAGTAGCATCGTAATCGGTGTTATCGCACGTAATCACTTCACTTCCAGCAACTACTGGGAGCTTCAGCAAATCCAAACCTTCCATGCGGGGGTAATGGCTGGCCAACCAATTTTGAACTTCCATAAACTGTTTGTACTCATCTATTTCCGCTTCTTCAAAAGGCGATCCCGGGCCATCGTCTGCTGGAGGGTTGGCAGGGTCCATCATCAACGTATCAAACATTTTAATGGGCTGCTTCAAATGAGACACATCGCTGTCGGGGTTAATATCTCTTTGCACAATATAAACTTCCGACATCGCCACATTGCTGGTTAGGTTGTTATAAATTTGTTGCACAGCCTGCAACGCATCGCCATCCAAATTGCTACCGTCGTCGTTCACTTTGCGCACACCGGGCAACAAACTTATGGTGCGCAGGTTTTGGTAAATCAAACTTAAAGCCAAATTCACTTTTTTAGCAGCAATATCGGTTTCCACACGGGCTTCAGCCTTAAATTTGTCCAAAGCCGCTTCGTAATCGTGCCCGCTTTTCCAGTACACACCTCCAGCCAAAAGAAATCCTATAAAAACTACTAATCCATATAAAGCAAAACCTTGAAGGCGCATGTCGCATCATTTCATTGTTGTTGTTACCATCATAACAACACAAATCGCACCCAAAGTCACTGACACTAATATAATTCGTCTATGTTCCTATGCACGAATGCAACAACACGCTCAACTCGTCTGGAAACTCGCCAACAAACTGGCAAAGCGGTTCATCAAACCGTCCAAACTGTTGGTGGCCACAAGACCGCTAAAGCCCGTCAGGTGCTCTAACCCCATAAATTTCTTTTCCGCCCCCAGCAGCACGGGCTTACCCGCCCCCAACATATACCCAATCTCCACACGGCTGGCTTGGTTGCTCAAGCCTTCGCCCAACCAAAAAATACCGATGTCCGCCACATCCAACGCCTCCCTCTCCCATGCCACTTGAGTGGCATGGCCGCTGGGATCTAAGTCGGGGTCGATAAACGTATCACGACGCGGATTGATAAACGTCACCTCGCTCTTTTCAAAGCGCTGGAAAAAATCCAACCGCCACTCCCGCCCCCTGCACACGCCGCCCAAAAATACCCGGGGGGCGGGCATTTTCACGGTCAACGACTGGTCGGCTTTGATAAGGACAAACATGGTTACGCTACCCGTTGCAATTCAAAAAACTCAAAAAACTCGCGCGGCAACCGGTTGGCCTCCGCCCATTCCACATCTTGCTCGGCCAGTGCGGGTTTGGTGGTAGGCTTGTGCACCTTGTCATCCGCCCGCTTGATGCGCATCACCAAACGCTCAATCTCATTACGTTCTTCACCTTGCAGCTGATACGCCTTCTGGGTCATGCCGTCACCTCAAAGTAATCGGCCAGCACGGGGAAAAGCTCCATATAATGTTCCGCCGAAACTTCGCCTTCCACAATCTCAAAAAGCTCTGCAAACCCGCACGTTGTAAACGATGTAGCGTGGTGGTAGGTCATACAAAAGCCTCCGCATTGGTTGCCACAACCCTACGGGCACACACCTCCCCTCACAACCCCTTGCCCACGCTTTAAGCGGGGTTTGTGTGGCTATTGTGTAACCATCCAGGCTCTTGAAAATCGCCCATGTTTGCCTACAATCCACGCATGAGCCAACCCCCTGCCCGTTACCCCAACCCCGACGTTTATTACGTGACCCGCCCATGGGAGGTTGCCGAAAAAGCCGAACTTCTGGAACTCCACAACACAGGGCTTCGCGGTTCAGCACTGGTTCAGGCGCTTGTCGACAAAGGGTGGTCTCAACGCAACGCAAATGCCGTGAATGTCAAAGCCACCCGCCTCCTCCGCGAAGGCCTTACAGCCCCTTCCCTTGCACATACCCCAAAATCCCCATCAAGTCGCTAATCCCCGCCTCCGCATATGCCTTGGTTCTATCCCGTTGAAGATGCACCGCCCTCATCCCTGCCACCCGTGGCCCCAGCACATCGGCTTTGTACGTATCGCCGGTAAACAAAATCTGTTCGGGTTTGAGTTCTAATTTCTGGCATACCCATTGATATATAGCAGGTTCATCTTTCACAGCTCCAATTTCATAGCTCCATGCATACGCATCCAAGGCAAAGGGCATATGGCGTAGCACGGGTTCGGCAAATCCAACTCCCAAGTTGGAACATACAGCTACTTTAAGCCCCCTGTGACGCAAGCTTTTCAAAGCATACACGGCATCTGGGAATACCTCTACCCCCTGCTGGTCACGCTTCAAATTTTCTTCCAAAACCTGCATTTCATGTTCGTCCATCACAACGCCACACCGCACCGCAATATCTCGCAACGTCATGGGCTCCCGCATGGATTGATGTGGATCAAACCCCTTCAAACCTGTTGCCGAAAGGGTTTTTATACGCCCAAACAACGTACGGTGCACCTTGGATTCCCGCGGAATATGCACCAATGTGCCATACGCATCAAACACCACAGCTTGGATTGTCATACCCTAACTATGCAGCGCCCGACCCGCCGATGCAAGCGCCGCTTCTTTCACGGCTTCGCTGAGGGTTGGGTGAGCGTGGCAGCAGCGGGCCAAATCTTCGGCGCTGGCTTTAAACTCCATCAAGCAGGCGGCCTCGCCAATCATCTCGCTGGCGTTGGCGCCAATAATGTGCACCCCCAGCATCTCGTCGGTGGCGGCATCGGCAATCACCTTCACAAAGCCGTCGGATTCATCTACTGCCAAGGCGCGGCCGTTGGCCTTGAAGGCAAACTTGCCCACGCGCACGGCCCCACGGGCCAAGGCTTGGGTTTCGGTCATTCCCACGCCCGCAATTTCGGGGTGGGTGTACACCACCCAGGGGATGGCGTTGTAATTTACATGTCCCTTTTGCCCCGCCAACAATTCGGCCAAAGCCACACCTTCTTCTTCCCCTTTGTGGGCCAACATGGGGCCAGGGGCGCAATCGCCAATGGCGTACACGCCCGCCACATTCGTGCGGTAGTGGGCATCCACCTGCACCACACCGCGCTCCATCGCCACGCCCGCGTCTTCCAACCCACAGCCAGCGGTAGCAGCCTTGCGGCCCACGCTCACCAACACCTTGTCGCCTTCCAGAACTTTGTTGCTGCCATCTTTCAGTTCCAACGTCACCTTGCCCCGGCCTTCGCCGGGGCTTACGGCAATACTTTGAACCTTGGCATCCATCACAAAGGCCAAACCTTGCTTTTCAAACAGCTTGCGGGCTTCATTCCCTAAATCTTCGTCCATAATTGCTACGGGGCGCGGCGCATTGTCCACCAACGTTACCTTGGCGCCCAAACGGCCCCACACGCTGCCCATTTCCAACCCAATCACGCCCGCTCCAATCACAATCAGGTGCTCGGGCACCTTCTTCAACGCCAGCGCATCGGTGCTGTCTATCACCACCTCGTGGTCAAACTTGGCAAAGGGCAACTCTACGGGCACGCTCCCCAACGCCAGCACCACATGTTTGCCTTCCAGCACTTCGCCGTTGTCCAACGCAACCTTGCCCGCGCCTGCCAACTTCCCGAAGGCGTTTTTCACGGTCACCTTGTTCTTTTTCATCAAAAAGCCGATACCGCCCGTCAACTGCTTCACCACGCCGTCTTTACGGGCAATCAGGGTGTCCAATTTCAAGCCTACCTTGCCCACTTCAATGCCGTGTTTGGCCAAATCGTGGCTGGTGCGGTGGTAATGCAAACTGCTTTCCAGCAACGCTTTGCTGGGGATGCACCCCACATTCAAGCACGTTCCGCCCAACTCCTTGCGTTTATCCACCAAGCACACGCTCATGCCCAACTGGGCGGCGCGAATGGCACATACATAGCCAGCAGGGCCAGCACCGAGAATAATGAGGTCAAAAAGGTGAATGTTGGAGTGTTCGAGTGTTGGAACGTTAGATGTCATAATGCCTCCTAAAATGTAAGTTTCTTTTCCAGTTGATAAAGCATTTTAGAAATAATGTTATAGTCATTTCTAAGTGATTCACCAATATCGGGTTTTATATACTTGAAGTTTACACAAAATGATAACCAAACTCTTGTTTCTTCACAACTACCAAGGGCAATATGAAGAAATCGTTTCTTTTCCGTAAGCGTCGTTTGTTTGGAGAGTCCTTCTGCGACATTGGCACAAATACTCTGACTGCTTCGCCGCATTTGACCGACAACTCCACCATACAATTCATGTTTGGGCGCATGTTCAGTTAATTGATAAATATAGCACGCTTTCTCAAAAGCCAATTGATAGACATCCAGCTTTTCGTAAGTCATTACCATTGAATCATCATCTTTCTAACACTCTATCACTCTCACACTCCAACACTCATTTACTCCTACACCCCCAAAAGGAACCTTGCCGGATCCTCCAGCATGTTCTTCACGGTCACGAGGAAGCTTACCGCTTCGCGCCCATCCACAATGCGGTGGTCGTACGTCAGCGCCAGGTACATCATGGGGCGGATAACAATCTGGCCGTCCACCACCACCGGCCGGTCTTTGATGGCATGCATCCCCAAAATACCCACCTGCGGGTAGTTCAAAATCGGCATGCTCATCAGGCTACCAAAGGTGCCGCCGTTGGTGATGCTGAACGTGGCCCCCACCAGCTCGTCGGGCTTCAACTGGCCGGTTTTGCTGCGGGCGCCAAAGTCGCCAATATCCTTCTCAATCTGGGCCAAACTTTTGCCCGCCGCTCCGCGCACCACGGGCACCACAAGGCCTTTGGGGCTGCTCACCGCAATGCCGATATCGTGATAGTTTTTATAAACAATATCGTCACCGTCAATCTCGGCGTTCAGCGCGGGGAACTCTTCCAGCGCCGCACACACGGCTTTGGTGAAAAAGCCCATAAAACCCAGCTTCACACCGTGTTTTTTCTCAAAGGCATCCTTATAGGTTTTGCGGAGGTTGTTCACGGCCTGCAAATCCACCTCGTTGTAGGTGGTCAGCATGGCAGCGGTGTTTTGGGCTTGCTTCAGGCGGGTGGCGATGGTTTTGCGGATGCGCGTCATCGGCACGCGTTCCGTGGTGCCTGTTGTCGGTTGTTGGTTGTTGGTTGTAACCGTTGCAACGGCAGGGGGAACCGCAACAGGCGCACCCAAATCCGCCTTGGTCACCCGCCCGTCTTTCCCACTCCCCTCACTGGGAGAAATCCCCATCTCCGCCGCTTGCTTGCGCACCGCTGGGCCAGACTTATCCAATGCACTCACCACAGCCGCGCCATGCGAACTTGAGTCTTGGCTCGCTGAAGCCTTGGCGGAAGCGGCCAAGACGACCGTCTCATCCACCTCTCCCATCACCTGCCCCACCTTCACGGTGCTGCCTTTGGCGGCGGTAATTCTCACCAGCTTGCCGGCCGCAGGCGCGGTCACTTCAAGGTTCACCTTGTCGGTTTCCAGCTCGGCCACCAGCTGGTCGGCGGCCACCATGTCGCCTTCGTTCACCAGCCATTTGGCCACGGTGGCCTCGGCAATGCTTTCGCCCATGGCGGGGGTTTTGATGCTGATCATTGTTGTTCTCCTTAAATATTTTTTAACTTAACGGCTTGATACGTCTTTGTCACGCTGGATGTAATCAACCGCCCGCATTTGTTGTTGACGTATATCAATAGGATTTACACATTTTAAGTCTTCACCACTTCTCACATATTCACCAATAACTTGGGGGTTTTTAGAAATTGTCGGGTGATAAAAAGCTGCAATAAATTGAGGTTTATTTTGCGCCGCATCATTAGGTTCGGGAAGTTCTAAATATGTCAATGATTGCTCATCCACAACAATAGGGTTTCTTAATTCCACAAACAGAACTTGCCGCCCATCATCTTTGAATGTGACGCGTTCTGTCCCCAAATCCGAACAGAGTTCACGCAACTTAAACCACTCATCTTTTGAAATGGTTCTAAATCCAATGTGACTGATGCAAGCGTCAGAATCTACCCATCCTTTGGCATTCCGAAGAACTTCTTGAGTTCTTACAACTAGATCCGAAGATTTTAAAAAAAGCTCACGTCCCATCACGCCACCTTCTTCACAGCCGCACTGGCAAACACACTCTCCACCAGCTCTTTCTGCTCGCGCACAAAGCGGCTGTTAATGCCCACCGCCGGGCTGGCCTGGTTGGGGCGGCCTTGGTAGTGCAGGTAGCCCCAGGCGGTGTTCCAGTTTTCCTGAACATACCACCAGGCACCTTGGTTGCGGGGTTCTTCTTGCACCCACCAAATGTCTTTGCATTTGTAGGCCGCAATAATTTTACCGATCTCTTCGGCGGGGAACGGGTACAGCTCTTCCACCCGCACCAAAGCCACCGAATCATCCTTCAGCTCATCCCGCTTGGCGGCAAGGTCGTAGTACACCTTCCCGCTGCACAGCACCACGCGTTTTACTTTTTTACCCGCCTTGGCATCGTCCATCACGGGGTGGAAACTGCCACCCGTCAACTCCGCCACATCGCTCACCGCCGCAGGGTTGCGCAGCAGGCTTTTGGGCGTCATCACCACCAGCGGCCGCTTCACACCCCACAGGGCTTGGCGGCGCAACAGGTGGAAGATTTGCGCCGGCGTGGTGGGGTACACTACGCGCATGTTATCTTCGGCGCACAGTTGCAGGTAGCGCTCCAAACGGGCGCTGCTGTGCTCGGGCCCCTGCCCTTCCTGCCCGTGGGGCAGCAACAGGGTCAAGCCGTTCATTTGGCCCCATTTTACTTCGGCGGCGGAAATATATTGGTCAATCATCATTTGGGCGCCGTTGGCAAAATCGCCAAACTGGGCTTCCCAAATGGTCAAAGTTTGGGGGGCCGCGTGGGCGTAGCCGTACTCAAAGCCCATCACGGCATTTTCGGAAAGGCTGGAGTTGTACAACGCACACCGCGCACCTTTGGTGGCCATGGCCTGCATGGGGCTCCAACGGTTGTTGGTGGCGCTGCAGGTCATCACGGCGTGGCGGTGGCTAAACGTACCACGTTGCACATCCTCGCCCGTCAACCGCACGGTAATCCCGCTGGCCAGCAAGCTGCCATAGGCCGCATTTTCACCCGCACCCCAGTTCAAGGGCTTCTCGCCCTGCCACATAGCAATCCGTTCTTCCACCACCTTGGCCACTTTGGCGTTCAATTCCACTCCGGCAGGCAGCGTGCTCCACGCCTTCACCATAGCCGCAAGGTCGGCCTTGGAAATGGCCGTTTTGGGAACCGTTGTGTCCACCTTGGCATGCTTGCCGTGGTGGGTTACACCTTTCATACCCTCGGCATGGGCGGCATTCATGGCATCCACCACCGTTTTCTCTTGGGCCTCCAATTCGGCGGCGGTGAAGCTCCCTTCCTCCACCAACTTCTCCTTATACACATCGCAGGGCACGGGGTGGTTCCGAATCAACCCGTACATGTGCGGCTGGGTGAACGTGGGGTCATCCCCCTCGTTGTGGCCCCAGCGGCGGTAGCCAACCACGTCCAGAACCGTATCCTTGCCAAAGGCTTGGCGGTATTCCCAACAAAAACGGGCCGCACGCCAGCAGGCTTCCACGTCGTCGGCGTTCACGTGCACAATGGGGCAGGCCAGGCTTTTGAAGATGTCGGTGCAGTACTCGCCGCTGATGGATTCCACCGTATCCGCCGTAAAGCCAATCTGGTTGTTAATCACCACGTGCAAGGTGCCGCCCACGTTGTAGGCGTCCAGGCTCATCATGTTGTTGCATTCGGCCACCGTGCCTTGTCCGGCCACGGCGGCATCGCCGTGCATCAGCACGGGTAAAATCTTCCCAAAATCGGCTTCTTTCGCCCCTTGGCCATAGCGCACGGCCTTGGCACGGGCGGCACCCAACACCAGCGGGTTTACCACTTCCAAGTGGCTGGGGTTGTACATCAGTTCCAACTCAATCCCGTCGCCGTTCTCGGCATGGTGGTTGTACACCTTGCCCAAGTGATACTTCACATCGTTGGCGCTCGGCGCATGGTCGTCGCTGTACTTATCGGCAAACCCCGCCACCATATCCGCCACGGGTTTGTGCATAATGTTGCACAAGGTGTTCAAACGCCCCCGGTGGGCCATGCCCATCACCACGTGCTTCACGCCCGCGCTGGCGGCCGCTTCAATCAGGCGCTGGGTTACGGGGATCACAGCATCGTTCCCCTCCAAACTAAACCGCTTAACCCCCACAAATTTGGTGTGGAGCATTTTTTCAAAATGATTGGCTTCCAACAAACCTTGGTACAGCTTTTTCTTCATCTCTTTGGTGGGGGATGAAAAGTTGGCGGGGTTTTCCCACCACTGCCGCACCCAGGTGCGCTCGGTGTCGTTCGCCAGTTGGGCGGTTTCAATGCCTGTGGTGCCGCCGTACACGCGCTTCAGGGCTTGGTAAATACCGTTCAGCTTGCCCGTGCTCTGGCCCACCACGCCGCAGGTGGGGAACTCGTTGTTCATGTCGGCTTCGCTTAAGCCGTAATGCTCCAACGTGAGTTCCGGCGGCAACGCAGGCGCCACCTTCAACGGGTTGGTGTTGGCCACGCGGTGCCCGCGCATGCGCCACGCCCGAATATACCGGTACACCCCCAACGCCTTGGGGTTGGCCGCGCTGGCCGCCGCCGCACTGGCATTGCCCGTGCTGGCACCTGCCACGCTGGCTTGCTCCAGCCCGATAAAATACGCCCGCCATTCCGGGCTCACGCTGGCCGGGTTGGCCTCGTACTGGGTTAAAATATCTTCCACATAGGTGGTGTCGCTGGGGCTGAAGGTGCGGGGGGTGGTCATGGTCTGTTGTTCCTTGTTCGCGGGCGCACCTTACGCCTGCCAACACGTCCCATCAAGCCCCCCGCTGCCTAATCGGTAGGCGATTTCTCCTCAGCCACTTTTTCTTTAAGCTTGGCACTTAAACTATCCTGCAAAAGGCGCATTAAGGCTATTTGCAACTTTAAGGATGGAAGCTGATTAACTTCTTTATCTATATGATTTATAATATTGTTCAACATTGTACTTGCCTGAAGATGAGATGTTGAGACACAAGGTTCTTTATCAGTTTGAATCTCCGAGAACTCATTTAGATTTATGCCATGTCGAGCAAGAATATGAACCGCCCCTATGCGGCGACAAAATGCAACTGTATTACCTTCTCGAGCTTTTTGTGGAACATGATTAAAGCGCGCCGATTGCAGCAACGTTGATTCTTTGATCTCAAACAACTCCATGGCACGTAAAGCAAGCAATTTACGTTCGTCCAAACTCAAGCCACGGTAATGGCTCCATATCTCACGCCAAAGGGCTTTGTCACGTACGGCGTTGTCGTGAGGGCTTTTCATTCTCTACCTATGTATACTTTTAACCACCTTGTCAACATCCCCTATTTCCAACCCCACCTCCGCCCCAAACTGGTTCCACAACCACGCTCAAGCCTCCCGCTGCCTAATCAGTAGGCGATTTATCTATATTTGCAATTTCAGGTATTCGTGCAATAAGCCCACGCTCTCTCATTTCAGCCGCAACCAAAAACAAGGCCGCCTCACGCATCTTACGGTCAGGAAGAGCCTCAATCATTGCCGTCAATGTCATAGCCTGTTGAAGACACGTATGGGCAGCCTGTGAGTTAAGCACAACACGCCAAGCTTCTAACTCACGCTGAGGTAATCCTAACAAAGGTAATTCATCAACATTCACACATGTTGGAACACACTTTGGTGGAAACAGCCGTATCAGATCTAGGCGATTGCACGATACGACATGTTGGTAAAGTTGATTCCATAACCTTGTATCTTCGTGAGTAGAACGACTTTGTTCCACATCGTGGTAATCTCTGGTTCTTACATTCACTATTTCCGCCATATCTTTAGCACTTAAGCCAAGGTAATAACGTACTTTTGAAAGACACGTGTGAGGCGCAAAGTTTAATCCCATGAAATCAGATATAGGGCTCTATTTTTGATATATCAAGTATCTCCAACACCACCTCCGCCCCAAACTGGTTGCGCAACCACGTCTCCTGGCGCTTGGCGTACTGGCGGTGCGCAATCAGCCCCGCCTCCAACGCCGCCTCTAAAGGCATCGTTCCTTCTATGTAAGCAAACAACTCGGGAATGCCCAAGCCTTTCATGCTCCCCAAAGCGGGGGTGTAGCCACGGTCTTTCAATCCCCGTATTTCGTCCACCACACCTGCCGCCGCCATCTGCTTCCAACGGGCGATAATCCGCTCATGCAGCACAGGCCGCGGCGGGCAAAGCCCTATTTTGACAAAATCAAATGGCGCCCCCTGCCCCTTCACCCCTTGCCACGCGGTGAGCGTACGGCCCGAGCCCTCCCACACGCTTAAGCCCCGCGCTATCCGCTGGGCATCCCTCGGCATAATACGGGCAGCCCAGGCCCCGTCCACCTGCTGCAAGCGGGCATAGGCCGCCGCCACATCTATGTCCACCTCGGCCTCCACCCGCGCCACCACATCGTCATCTATGGGCGGTATCGGGCTCATCCCCTCCATCAACGCCCGCAGGTACAACCCCGTGCCCCCTACCACAATCGGCGTTTTACCCTTCGCCACCACGTCGGCCAGAACCCGCGCCGCCTCCGTGGCATATTCCCCCGCCGAATACCGCACATCCGGCGCCACAAACTCATAAAGGTGGTGCGGCACCCGCCCATACTCCTCCGCCGTCGGGCACGCTGCTATAATGGGCATATACTTGTAAATCTGGCGGCTGTCCGCATTCACAATCTCGGCCTTGCCCGCCCCGCCCAAGCGCTCGGCCAGCGCCAACGCCAAGGCGCTTTTCCCACTGGCCGTGGGGCCAAATATCACAGGGATGCGCGGGTCCTTCATTCCCCCACTCCTACCATACCCACACGTTTGCACCAACACCTCCACACTACAACTTTAGGTTGTGTTTCAAAGCGCACATTGTCGTACATCAAAGTTGTTATATATAAATATGTTAGAATATATAATCCTACAAACACCATCTCACCTAGCCTTCTGGCTTACCCCACCTTTACAACTTATGCTCTGGGGTAAGGAGATTGCCCATGCTGCCATCCGCCCACGCGCACACCACGCTGCAACGCCCTACACACACCGAGCTGTTTGCCGCCTCCGCCTTCACCGAAGCCCTGGTGGAGCGCGATTACCGCCTGGGCCCCGTGGTGCTGATTGTGGAAGACGAACCCGTATGCCGCAGCCTGCTCTCCAACATTCTTTCCGGCCACACGCAAGAACGGGCGGGGTTTGTAAACGAAGGCCTCACCCTGTACGCCCAAATGGTGCCAGATGTCGTGTTTTTGGATATCGACCTACCCGACGGCAGCGGTCTAGACGCCCTGAAAACCATCATGGAGCACGACCAAATGAGCCACGTGATTATGATAACCGCCCGTTGCACGGAAGAAAACGTGAAGCGCGCCCTGCAACTGGGCGCCAAAGGCTTTTTGGCCAAACCCTTCACCGTGGCACGGGTGAAAGAGTGCCTCCACCGCTGGAAAGACGGCCTCATCGCCAGCCGCAAACGTAAGGTCGTGCTGTAGGGGGTTGAAAATGTATTCCAATGGCCTATATTGGATTCATGAAAACTCCCAAAATCTTATCCGCCGAAACCCTTTTAGAGGGTATAAAACCGCCGCCATATCGGTCTTGGTTTTCCAAAATCGTTGGCAAAGTTCACCATGTCCGTCTCGATACAAAATCGCAGCATCCACTCAGTGTTTTTACTAATCACCTAGGTCAGACTTTGGGGTACGAACATCCTATCCACCTAAGCGTTGCTTCAATTGCAGAACATATTGCTGGGTTCTACCCCAATACATCTCCTGTCAAAACAAGCCCATCTAAAATATACATATCTTATGGTTTTTTAAAAGATTTCCCAGAAGATACTCAAGTTCTAATTGCTCAATTTATTGCTCAAATGCTTTTAATTCAAGAAGAAAAACCTAACAAAACCAGCAATTCAGCACATATCCAAAGCTTGGCCGATGCTCACGCTGCCAGCATCTATGGGGTTGAAAAAGTTATGGCCATGTTAGAACACACACTTCCACCCGGTGATTCAAGCTATATACCCCGCATCCAAGCCCTTGGCCTCATTCAACACGCCGAAAAGGTCCAAGCCCGAAACACCAATCCCCACACCCGATAGCTCCATGAGCCTCCCGCCCCCCATCCCCGTGCTCTCGCTTATCCCAGATCTTTCCACCACCATGCTGGACCGTTATCTCTGGGGGAAAGTCCTGCCCTACCGCTGCCAAACCCTCTCCCCCAACCACAGCCTTTCTATCCTTGCGCAAAGTATTCAAAGTAAAATTAAAAACATACCATCTCATTATTGCCCCGTGCGCACGTGGGTTTCCTACAATCCTGAAGCTCAAGCCTATGTCGATGCCTACGAACCCCCCGACACCGCCAAACTCACCCTTACATGGGGTTTGCTGAACACCCCCAACCTTACCGTACCAAACCTCCAGGTTATCATCGCAAGCCAGCTGGCCAAACTCACCTTGCCGCTGGAAGAACGCTTCACCCGCCACGCCATTCTCCACGGCGATGCAACCGCCGCCACCTTGTTCGGCCGCCTCCAAACCATCCAAACGCTCAACACCCTGTGCCTGCTTGCCGCCCCAAAAGTCTTATCCCCCACAACGTCAACCTTGGGCCGTTACAGCACCCCAACACTGGCTGATCGTATCGAGCATCTCAGCACCAACAATGTGCTGGCATTCAAACCACGCGCCCAAGGCAAATCCCGTTAAAACTGTTCTCAAACCAACAGCCTATTTCCCCAACATCCCATCCATAAATTCGGTGCCTTTATCCAGCACAAACAAGGTGTTTTTGTCCATACTGGCTTTGTAGGCCTCAAGGCTGCGGGTTAGCTTGTAAAATTCAGGGTCGGCATTAAACGCGGCACCACCCACACGGATGGCCGTGGCATCGCCCTCCCCGCGCAGTTTGTCGGCATCCCGCTGGGCTTCGGCCAGCATGATGGTGCGCTGCTTCTCGGCATCGGCCTTAATTTTTTGGCTTTCTTCATCGCCTTCAGCGCGTATTTCCGCCGCTTCTTTCTGGCGCTCGGCCCGCATGCGGCTAAAAACGGCATCGCTGTTTTCTTTCGGCAAATCGGCACGTTTTATCCGAACATCCACAATCCGAATCCCCAAGGGCGTAGCCTCTTCGCGGCTGTTTTGCAAAATGGCCTTCATCACCTTGGCCCGCTCGCCGCCAATCAAATCGTGCAACGGCACGCTGGCCACGTTGGCCCGTATGTTGCTGTTCACAATGGTGCTAATCCGCTGCACGGCCAAAGCCTCATTCCGCACGGCTTTGTAAAACAAGCCTGCATCGGAAATCTGCCAGCGGGTAAAACTATCCACCACCACGCGTTTTTTATCCAACGTTTGCACTTCTTCTTCCTCGGCGTGGGTGTGCAACACGCGCTTATCAAACACCACAAGCTGGTGGTAAAACGGTATCTTCATGTGCAAGCCAGGCTCGGTAATCAGGCGTTCCACACGGCCTAAAGCCACCACCATCACCTGCTGGGTTTCGGCCACGGTAAACACCGTGTTCAGCAACACAACCAGCGCCACACCCGCAGCCACTAAGTACGTCGTCAAAGGTTTCATTGGGGGGACTCCTGCTGGGGCGGTTGTTTCATCAGCCTATCCAAAGGTAAAAACGGCAAGGTGTTGCCACCGCTGCCGGTCATAATCACTTTGGGGGAACCCTTCAACACATCTTCCATTGTGTCCAAATACAACCGAGCACGGGTTACTTCGGGCGCCGTGCGGTAGGCTTGCACCTGCGCCGTAAAGCGGCTCGCCTCACCTTGGGCACGGGCCACGGTGGCAGCCTTGTACCCTTCAGCATCTTGGGTCAGCTGGGCCGCTTGCCCGCGCGCTTGGGGCACAATACGGTTGGCATAACCTTTGGCCTCGTTAATCACTTTTTCGGCGTCGGCACGGGCGGCTTGCACGTCACGGAAGCTCTCCACCACCTCCGCCGGAGGGTTCACCTGCTGCAAATCCACCCCTGTTACCAACACCCCCGCCTTGTAGTAATCCAATACGGCTTGCAGGTGTTTTTTGGCTTGCTGTTGTATTTCCAGCTTATTTTCCGCCAAGGCGTCGTCAATGGGGTGGCGGCCCACCACCTCGCGCATCACACTTTCGGCCACGCTGGCCACAGTATCTTCCACGTTCAGCACCCTAAACAGATAATCCTTAGCATCCGCAACCTTCCACCGCACGGTGAAGTCCAAATCCACAATGTTTTCATCACCCGTCAGCATCAGGCTTTCACCCAACACGTCATAGTTTCCATCGTAGCCACTTTGAGGGCTGCGGAAGCCCAATTCTGTAATATTTTCCTGCGTCACATTGGGCTTCACTACTGTTTCAAAAGGCCATGGCAGGTGGTAGTGCAACCCGCTTTCTGTCGTGCGGGCGTAGGCGCCAAAGCGCAACACAACCCCTTCTTGTTCCGGCTTCACAATGTACAACCCGCTGGCCAACCATATCAAAAACACGGCCAACCCAAACCACAACCGCTGAACATCCCCCCCTTCACCATTCCCATCGTTCCGCCACATGCCGCGCAGGTTTTCGGTCAGTTTGTTCACCACATCTTCCAAATCGGGCTGGGGCCCGCGAGGTGTATTCCCTCCGCCATTGCTCCCGCCCCCCTTGCTGCCACGGGGAGCGCTCCCCGCAGG
>JBAQUT010000058.1:0-12675 GCA_049297695.1 Alphaproteobacteria bacterium
GGGGCGAACACACCTCTGGTGTATCTATTGTCGCGCCAGCGGCATTGTAGAGTAGCTATGTGTGGACGGGATAACCGCTGAAAGCATCTAAGCGGGAAGCCTCCTTCAAAACCAGAACTCCCAATTAGGACTGTGGAAGACTACCACGTTGTTAGGCCAGATGTGTAAGGACAGTAATGTCTTGAGCTAACTGGTACTAATCGTCCGATTGACTTATGATTTTTCCTTACACTGCGCAGATTTAAGGCGCGGCAGGAAATACCTTGAGAGTTAACGCTTAGAGTTATTGACGCACAACGCTTGGATTGGGGAGATATCTTCCTGGTGACATTGGCGGAGGTTTAAAACCCGTTCCCATTCCGAACACGGCCGTGAAGCCCTCCAGCGGCGATGGTAGTTTTACTTAAGTAACGCGAGAGTAGCTCATTGCCAGGATTTATCTTCCTGTTTCAAGTGTTGTGAATATCCTATAATTTTTACGATTCAACCCGCCGCAAGGCGGGTTTTTTGTTGTTAACGGGTAGGTTCGGCGGAGGCAGGGGTTTTGCTGGCTTCGTTCCAAATGGCTTGGCATTTAGGCCATTGAGTGCGGAAATATGCTTTTTGGAGAGGTGTTACAGTTGATGAGAACCATTGGGGAGATACTTGATTGGCTGTCCCTAAATGTTCAAGTATGACGGCGCTACGGCATTTGATATCGTCATAGAAATGCAGCACGACTTTTCCTAATGGGGCGACACGGTAGATATTCCAATTTTCCATAAAGGAATCGAGTTTGATGCTTTTATGAGGTTCTTGGGATGTGGTGAGGTAAACCCACCCAGGCTCGCTTTTGTCGTAACGCTGCTGGTTTATGGATTGAGGTGGTTTGAGGCATGTATGGAGGGGATGAAGTTCGGGGCGGGCGTGGTAGAAATGGAGGCCATTACGTGTTTCAGGGGATGCTGCCCATTTTATCTGAGCTATGGCGAGCATGATATCTTCGCACAGTGTGTGGGCGTCTTGGTAAGTCTGGCAGGTATCTGGTGAATATCGATTTTTTAAAATGGGTTTTATTTCTGGGTGGGCTTTGATGATTTCGAGCAAGTCATAGTTAGAGATAGAGAGCAAATGACTTAATTTGAGAGTTAACATATGAATAAAATCATTTCTTGAGATGAGGTCAGACGGCTTAGGAGGAGATTGCAATTTAAAAGCTTTTTGAGATGTCATAATATAAAGATAGGTGCAACTAGATATTTTTCAAGGATATTTAAGACTTTTGTAAGGTCTTTTTATAGGTTATGCTTTATCCAAACAACAAGGAGCACTCTATGAAGCAAGATCATATCAGTATTATCGTTGCGGGGCTTTTAGCCATTGGGGCGGCGTGGGTGTTGGGCAGCCAGATTGCCAGCATTAAGAACGCTGACCGTACCGTGACCGTGCGTGGGGCGGCGGAAGTGCCCGTGGTGGCCGATATTGCGACGTGGAATTTGGGGCTTTCGGCCAGCGGGAATGACTTGAAGCTGGTGCAAGGCGAGCTGAACGGTAGCCTGAAGACCGTACGGGCGTTTTTGGAGGGGCAGGGCATACCGAGTGCGGATGTGGAGCCACAAAACGTTTCGGTGAGCGATGCGCAGGCCAACCAATACAACCAGAACACGGGTGGGCCTCGGTTTACCATTTCCGGCGGGTTGGTGGTGCGCACGGGAGCATTGGAGGCTTTGGGTAAGGCCAAAAATGCCTTGGGCGACTTGGTGGCTAAGGGCGTGATTTTAACCAACAGCTGGGGTCCCAACTATGCCTTTACCAAGTTGAATGATTACAAGCCTCAACTGATTAGCCAAGCTACTGCCGAGGCCCGCAAAGCTGCCGAGCAGTTTGCCAAGGACAGTGGGGCTGATGTGGGGGGCATCCGCCGTGCACGTCAGGGCAGCGTGGAGGTGTTGGGGCGTGATGGATTTGCGGGTGAGGCCGAGCAAGTGAACAAGGTTCTGCGCGTGGTGACGACCGTGGATTACGAGGTGATGTAGGTTTGTTGTAATGATGCCTCTTGTGTGCGCGAGATGGCCACGCTACGCTCGCCATGACGAATAACAACACAAGGAGAACCACCATGCGTACGTTGATGTTATCCACCGCCCTTTTGGCCGGAAGTTTTGTGGGGGCGTTGGCCCTTCAGCCGAATGTGGTGGCCGAGGATGGTGCCCAAACAGCGTATATGCGCACGGTGACCGTGATGAACTTGGATGCCGAGGCCCGCCGCGTGGTAAGCCAAGACCGCGTGCAGGTGACGTTGAATATCTCCCGCGATGGTAAAACCGCCATGGAAGCCCAAAGCAAGGTGAACGACAAAATGCGCGAGGCCTTGGCGTTGGCCAAAGCCAGCAGCGGCGTGAAGGCCAGCACGGGGTATTACAACGCCTACAAGCAATACCCGCCCGAGCCCGGCCCCAAGCCGTTGAGCCAAGAACAGCGGGAAAAACAAGCCTATTGGACGGCCCAGCAAACGCTGGTGTTGGACGGGGCGGATAAGGACACTGTTTTGAAGTTATCCGGCGCCATGCAAGGTATGGATTTTGCCATGCAGGGCATGAATTTCTACTTAAGCCGCGAGGCCAGCGACAAGCTGAAGGATGAGCTGTTGGCCGAGGCCCTGAGCACCGTAAAAGCCCGCGCGCAAAAGGTGGCGGGGTTGATGAACCTGCCCAACGTGCGGTTTGCGAGCATCAGCTTGGGCGGCGGCGGGCCGGTGTATCCTCATGTGATGGTGAAACGGGGCGGGCCTGAAATGATGATGGCCAGCGCCGATGCCGCTATGCCTGCCCCCGAAGGCCAGGAGGGCGAGAGCGAAGTGACCCTCAATGTGAATGTTGAGGTGCATTTGAGCAGGTAGGGGGTTGAAATTGGGAAGCTGTAACTCTATCTAACCCCTATGGATGCTGTTTTAGCTTTTAAGGGAGGTTCTCCTTCGCGTTGGGGACATTATGCATATTCAGCTCTTGCCCAAGAAATTAATAAATTGGACGATGATATGTATCGTTCACTGAATATTGGTGGGCAGGCCATTTCTTTCATGGTCATAGGTTCTGAGAAGATTCGTGGGGAAGATGGTTACCTTGTTGACTATGATGGATTATTGGAAACTCCGATTGGTAATATTAAACGTTCTTCAGGTCAGGAATTGAGAAGAGGTTTCTTGGAGCTTGCCGATTTAGATAAATCTATTAGCCAAGCTTCTACAGTGCTCATCCGTAACGAGATGGATTATTTGCGGTTTATTCAACCTAACGAGTCTCCAATTTTATTTAAAAAACCGGGGTCTTTCAAACCGGAATCTATCTTGCTGCCTAAAAATGAAAGTTTTATGGCTATTGTGGCATTGGATAGGCTTATGCAAGTACATCCAGATATGTTTTTGAAGCCTTGTTCCAAGGAAGAAATAATTTATGCCTTGCGCGAGAATACCCCCCCTATAGCTTTGGCAACATTTTCTGGAAACAATAAGGATGTTTGCCGCGCTTTTTTACAATCTAAAATATTGAAGGGACTTGGTTTCTCATGCTCCGTTTATGTAGAGAAGGCTGGCTATACGAGCCCATGTGATATTTTGGCGGATTATCAGAATGTCCAGAGAGTTTTGCGGGTAATGAAGCAGGTTTGCCCTGATTTATTCGTAAAAAATTTTCCAAGCTCGATTGAACCTACTCAGACTGCTACGGCGGTTGCTGTGGTTGGAGATGAGGTGTTGCCGCAGGTTGTTCAACCTGTTGTGGTGGATATTATTCCTGAATTGGAAAGTAATAAAGGTGAGGTAGAACGTGTCGAAGCCGTTGATGTAGAACCTCATATTCCTCTCAATCAACGCAAAAAACATCAGCGTGGGACGGTAGATACGCGGTGGGACGAGGTTGACCCGAACAAAATTGCAGATGAAGTGTTAAGTTTGTTCTTCACAGTTCAGTATTATGATGGCGTTCCGCCGGAATTGCCTGAGGTTCGTCGGGTTGGTTTGGGTACACCACGTGCTGCGGGTGGTTCGACAAGTTTGAGCAATGGGGCGCGTTCGTCTTCCATACGTCCGCGTAACGAGGTGGGTGGAACCGTAGCGGTTATGAGGAAAATTGATTTTGATTACACCGTAAACCGTGTGCGCCACGCAGCCCGTTGGATACGGAAGATTGAAGGGCGGCCAACAGGCCATAAGCTGCCGCACCGTACGCAGCTTGAGATGAAAAACTGGCACCATGTGGCAGGGTATGTATTGCAGGCACGGGCCGTAGACGTAACCTTCCCTCTTCGACAAGATCAAGATGGAAACACCTTGGTTTTGACCGCGTTTCCTTCGCCGTGGATGGAGATTTTACCCAACATTGACGCCGCAGCGGATTTTGCGACTCCGAAAGACCCTCTTTTCCTTCAGGGAGAGGTGTTGCATGACGAAGATTACGAGCCTGCCAAGTAACAAAAAACCCCGCCAGGCGGGGTTTTTTGCAAACATAGACGGTTGGGCTTAGCCAACGATCTTGATGTTTTGGGCAGCCATTTTACCGCGGCGGTCGGCTTCCAGGGTGAAGGTCACCTTGGTGCCATCGGGCAGGTTGCGGATGCCGGCGGCTTCCAGAGCCGTGATGTGCACGAACACGTCGGCGCCACCTTCGGCGGGTTGGATGAACCCGAAACCTTTTTGAGTGTTAAACCATTTAACAGTACCGTTACGTACTTGAGCGTCAGTCATTGTGAGAGTCCAGTCTATTTAAGTTTACCCGTAAAACCCGCGCCCACCATGGCCGCAAACTTCAGGTAGCATTCGGGTGGGTGGGGCGCCTTGCGGTGCCAACTTAACCAAATGTGCCTGTTTATTATGCTATTTTTGGAGGGTTGTCAAGGGGATAAAACGGTATGTTGGTATGTTCGATGGTGGTATGTTTGTAAAGAAAGGCTTGTTTACCATGCCGCTTCGGGGGGGAGGGACATGAGGATGGCCTCCACGTTGCCGCCGCTTTGAAGGCCGAAGCGGGTGCCCCTGTCGTACATCAGGTTAAACTCGGCGTAGCGGCCGCGTTTCAGCTTTTGGGCGTGCTTGTCGGCTTCGGTGAAAGGCTCGGCCTTGCGTTTGGCCACAAGGGGCACAAAGGCATCCAAAAACGCCTGCCCGACGTTTTGGACGAAGGTGAAATCGGCCTCGGGGTTGCCGCTGTCCAGATAGTCGAAAAAGATGCCACCAACGCCTCGGGCTTCGTTCCGGTGGGGGATGAAGAAGTATTCATCGCACCATGTTTTATATTCAGCGTAACTGCCGGGGCGGTTGGATTCGCAGGGTTTGGCGAGTTCGGTGTGAAAATGGGCGGTGTCTTCGGGGAACACGAGGGTGGGGGTGAGATCAGCCCCGCCGCCAAACCAGCCTTTGCTGGTTTCAATCCGCCGCACATTCATGTGCACGCTGGGGCATTTGGGGTTGGCCATGTGGGCAACTAAGCTTACGCCGCAAGCCCAGAAATGGCCGTTGCTTTCCAGCGCGCCGGGGATTTCCTTCGCAAAATGGGGGGGGAAGGTGCCGTGGACGCAGGAGAAGTTGACGCCCACTTTTTCAAACACCGCGTTGGGACCAGTGCCTGCGCGCATGAGGGCTGTGATTCCGCCGCCTTGCATGGCCTCGTGAGGCTGTTTGCTCCACGGGGTGCGGGTGAAGGTGGCGCCGGAGGTTTCTTGGCCTTCAAACGCCGTGATGATGCGGGTTTGGAGGCTGCGCATGAAGGTTTCGACGTGGGGTTTGAGGGAGGGGGTGGGAGTATCCATGGCATGTTATACGCGGGGAGGGGGGCGGTTGTCATGATGAATGTCAAAAAAACATAGGGTGAATCTGTCTTGATACATCAAGATAGGACGTATAGATTTATGAAAAGGAAGTAATTGCAATGTTAAAAAAGTTTGCAACCCAAGTGGATGCCAAGGTGTTGGAGGAATTGCGCTTGATGGCCCACGCCCAAGGGCGGCAGGTGCAGGCCGTGTTGGGAGAAGCCTTGGTGGATTATTTGGCGCAGATAAAACAGGGGCAGGTACGACCTGCGGTGTTGAACGGGTTTCAGCGCAGCACGGTGGAGTTTGGCGAGGTGTATAAGGCTTTGGTAGGGGGTAAATAACATGGAGATGCTAACGCCCCATGAAGTGTTGCGGCTGTATGAGGCCGTGGAGCGGACGTACGGGTATGACCCCATACTCCCCCGTGACAGCCTGTTGATTGAACTAGCGTGCGCCCGCCCGCGCATGAAAAACTATGGTGATACGTTGACCGAGATTGCCGTTTTTTTAGAGGCGATGATGAACTTTAGGCCCTTTGTGGCCCACAACACGGCCACGGCGTTTGCTTGCTTTCATGTGCTTCTGGGGATGAACAACCTGCGGTTGGCGGCAAGCCCGCGTTTGGTTCAGCAGGCATGGTTGGAGTGGAAAACCAGCCCGACGGATTACCAGAAAATTCATAAATGGTTGCAGATGGCGGTAGAACCTATTTGACCCTTACCAGCGTGCCACGGGCTTCATTTTTAAAACCCAGTTTTTCGGATATTTGGGCATCGTCCTCGAACACCTGTTCGGCCACGCACCACCAGCCGAGGCCATCGTACTCTTGGTAGCCAAGGGTTTGGGAGTAGGCCACGATGCTGCCATTGTGGTAGTAGCTGCCGCGTTTGGAGCCTTTGTTTTCCAACTGGTAACGGGTGTACAGGCCTTTATCATCGCTGGAGGCGATGATGCGGTGGTGGCTATCCAGCAGCAGCACGCGGGTGCGGGCCCATTCGGCGGGCGTAAAGGGAGGTTCTTTGTTCACAATGGCGTGGCCTTGGGTTTGCCAATCGAAATACACGCCCAGCACGCCGATGGTGCGGCCGTCCATTTGGGCGCCTTCGCGTACCGTAGCCGCGTACACGGCCATGGGGAGGCCCCCGTGGGTGGCAAAGGGTTTGATTTCATCCACCACAAACTGGTCACCCCGTTCGGTGGCCATGGCTTTTTGGAACCAGGATTCGCCTGCCATGCTTTTGCCCCGCACATCAAACCGCGCGGGTTGGGCGTTGGCCAGCACGCGGCCTTCGGTATCGCACAGCACCAAATCGGAATATACCGAATAAAACCCGTTGATGGCGGCAAGGCGGGTGACGGCGTGGTCGGCCAGCATGGTGTCGGTGGGGTCGCTGCAGGTGGTAACCATGGCATCGTCGGTGGCCCACCAGCGGCAATCGGCTGTGCGTTCGTACAGGTTACGCACAATCAGTTGCACGAGGCCGAGGGTCATGTCGGTGAGGCGTTGGCTTTCCAGCTGTTCCACCAAGCCTTCGGCGTAGTTGGTGCCTTGGTTCAGGCGGCCTAACACTTTTTCTTGAAACGCCTTGGAGTTGCTGGTGGCTTGTTTGGCCAGTTTGCCCACTTCGCTGGCTACCACGCCAAAACCCGCACCATCTTTGCCGGCCCGGGCAGCTTCAATGGTGGCATTTAGCGCTAAAAGCTGGGTTTGGGAGGCGGTGGTTTCGTTGCTTTTGGCAAAGCGCAAAATATCTTCGTGCAGGCGTTGCATGATGACTTTGACGCGGCGGGGGGTGGCTTCTTTCCTCTCGGTTGCAGAAGCGTTGGAGTGTTGGTGGGTGGCGAAGGTCATGAGTTTTTTTTGCTTTTATTGTGTGTGGCTTGGAAAGGGAGATGAGTGGGGCGCAACAACAACGGAACGCCCCACACACCTCCCCCCGCCATGGGCGGGAGAAGGCGATGTGTTAGTCTACCATTTCACCGTGGATGGCTTTATCCAAGCCAATCCGTTCATCGGCCGCGCTGGCGCGCAGGCCCATGGTGAGATCAATCACTTTCGCGATAACGTACGTACCAACCGCGCTCCATAAAGCTACGATGAGTACGCTTTTGATTTGGATCCACAACTGGGCGTGGTTGCCTTCCAAATACCCGCTGGTACCGCCAATGGCGGAGACAGCGAACACACCGGTAAGGATGGAACCCAAGATACCGCCGACGCCGTGGACGCCGAATACGTCCAAGCTGTCATCGTACCCGAACACGCTTTTGAGCCATGTGCTGCCGAAGAAGCAGAAGATACCTGCCAGAACACCGATCATGAGGGCACCGCCCGCATTCACGAAGCCCGCGGCGGGTGTGATGGCAACTAAACCAGCGACGGCCCCGCAGATCATCCCCAGCGTGGTGGGGCGCCCTTTGACGCTCCACTCGGTCGCCATCCAGAACAAGGCCGCAGCGGCGCTGGCCAAGTGGGTGGCGCTCATGGCCAAGCCTGCACGGCCATCGGCCGCCAGGGCAGAACCTGCGTTAAACCCGAACCAACCCACCCACAACAAGGCGGCGCCCATAATGGCGAGGGCGATGTTGCCGGGCTCGAACCCTTCACCGTCAGGTTTCCAGCCTTGGCGCTTGCCCAGCATGAGGCACATAACCAGTGCCGCAATACCAGCGTTGACGTGCACCACGGTACCGCCCGCGTAATCCAGCACGCCTTGCACGCCCAGCACGCCGCCACCCCACACCATGTGGGCCACGGGGGCGTACACCAGCAGGCTCCAGCTGGCCATAAGCACCAGCATGCTGCTGAACTTGATACGCTCCACAATGGCACCCACGATGAGGGCCGGGGTGATGATGGCAAACGTCATTTGGTACATCATGAACACGGCCTCAGGGATGGTTGGAGCGAGGGGGTGAACGGTGTTAAGCCCCATGCCTTGCAGCAGGAAGCGTTCCATGGTGCCCAAGTAGCCGGGGACGATACCTTCCGAACCGCCGTAAAAGCTGATGGAATAACCTGCGATAATCCAAATAAACGTGACAAGGGATGTAATCACAAAGCATTGGGCCAAGGTGTTCACTAAGTTTGTGCGCCGTACCAAGCCGCCGTAAAACAGGGCGAGACCAGGGATGTTCATCATGAGCACCAGGGCGGTGGCGGTGAGCATCCATGCGGTGTTGCCGCTGTCGATGGTCGGTGCGGCATCTTGTGCAACACCAAGAGCAGGCAAGATAGCCGACCCCAGCGCCAACACGGTTGAAAGAACTTTGAGGTTCATGTGAGGTTTACCCTTTTTCATGTTGTTAAGGTATGGCACGCATGAGCGTACGCTGTAGAAGTATCCTACCTTGACGATAGGGTGACAAGGGATACTGAAACATCATACCAAGGATAAGTGACTCGTGTGTAACAGATTTCATGATGTATCTTGACGTATCATGAAATTAAAATGTGGGAGGCATTGGTATTGAGGGAGGGGTGTTGTCAAACTTAGAAGGTGTTGTAAAAGTAAGTGTTATGAAGATTGTTCACGAATTACATTCTCCCGACATGGCCAACCCTGATGATGCCTTGGTGATGTACCTTCAGCAGATTGCGGGCAACTTGCAAGTGCTGAGCGGGGCGATGCGTGAGCTTTTGATTACATTAAACACGGTTCAGGAAGTTCAGAACCAGCAGGAAGGTATGTTACAATGCCATGAGGTGATGCTGGGGTGGAAGCGCATTGATTAGTTCAAAGTATTGAATTGTATGTTATATTAATAGTCTGTATTGAACTAAATTTTTTTAAACCATTGATTTTATTTATAAAAATGGCGACGGGAGGGATTACTACTGAGATAATAATGGTTTGTTTATAGTCACTTAATTATGTTTCGAACTACACCGATGCCCCCAAATATGCCCCCAACGGCATGCGCTACTCCTGCAAGACAGTGGGGATTTATCCACCCGCAGCCAGTATCATCCAACACGGCATGAAGCACAAGCCTATTCCGCACCATACTACCTAAATAATTGTTACTGTTTATATCTTTGGGGCTTCCTAATTAGATTAGCGATGGGTTCAGGCACATTGCATCTGCATCCAAAAGGTCTCAAAATACGCCCTAAGCGCATATCGTTTACTATTAAGGAGGGAACACCTCATGCCCGTTAACATTCAAACCCTTCGCAAGTGTGGGGCGAAAGCCAAACGCACCCACAAGCCATGCAAGCAACCTGCCATGAAAAATGGCCGTTGCCGCCTGCATGGTGGGAAGTCTACAGGCCCCAAAACCCGCAAGGGAATTGAGCGCATCCAAAGCGCCAACTACCGCCACGGGAGATACAGCCTGTTGGTGAAAGAGCTAAACCGCTTTTGGCGTCAGCACGTTGCGCCGCATTGGAAGGAGGACTCCCCCCTTTGAGGGGAGAAGGTCGGTTGGATGTGGTGTGCATATGCCAAGAGGGTTGTTAGCGAACACACTATTAGCTATTCCTTTAAACTAATAGTAGCTTACTGTGATTTGCAAAAATCATATTGAGTTTTAGCTAAATTAACTCTCATATTCATCATATTTATCTGGGGCTGCGTGCGTGCATTAAATAGATCATCGGCCGAGGTAGTTTCGGCCAAGGTTGTTTGGGATGTACGCCTTGATACATCTAAAGCATTACGATTTGCTGCCCGTAAAAAATCCCTAGAAGAAGGGCCATCGTTTTCCTGAAGAAACCTAGATAAATCATTCATGGCATTAAGATATGCCTGCTTTTCCTGCTCACAAGTTTTGTCCTGGGCAATTCCAGACGAAAAAAATAAAAGGAAAATTAAGATTAGTGATTTCATATGCCTGACCTATAGATTAAATTTGGCCGAAATGTAAAACATTACACATAAATGATGGTAGTCTGTGCTTAAGTGTTTAGCAACAAATTATGTAATTATCGTCACCACCGTCACCAGCGTCATATAATGTCGCTAGTGACGCCGATGACGCTATTGCAGATGGTGAGTGTGCGTTCCGAGGAGGAACGATGGGTATCAATCGTGATTCCCTCGGTTTCCAAAGCTGGGCGGAGGCGCTTCAGCTCCTGACTTAGCCTGTGCGCCGTTTGGGGCCAGTGGTGCTGCCATCCCGCTGGTTTCTCCCCCAGATTGGATAACTGCTCCAACAAGCCAGTGGCTGTGCCTGACCATGTGCCGCGGGTTCTCATGAATTGTATCAACTTGGAGGCCACAAGGCTGGCATCTAGACTTTTACGATTCATCCCCTTCAGGTTGATGTTATAGGCTTCCAAAAATGATCCAGCGGGCCAGTTGTTCAGCCTTTCTAAAGCAAGGCCAACCTGAGCATAGGAAATCATGCGGGGCATGGCATGTTCCTCCGCCTGAATGGACGGCAACAGTCCGATGACTTGCCTTACCTTTCCCACTAAACCCCCAAAAATGGCGGGGTGGCAGCGTTGAAACATCTTTTCAAACGCCGTGTCGTCTTTACGCTGCTTGCGATCAATGGGGGAAAGCTGGATAACCAGTGAACGGTCGATCAAATCGCCCCGCGTCAAAAAGTCTGGGATTCCATTCATGATCACAACGCAGTGCCCTTTGATGATGGTTTCATCCTGATCCGAGTAAAGCGTCCGATTGCTATAAGCCCCACCTGTAATCAGTTTACACAAGGCATCCGACATATCCTTTCCAAAACCGCTGACATTATCGAAGGCTAGTACACGGCTTCGGGCGGCACTGATAAACAAATCCCTCTCTGAAGTCGGCAAGCTTTTCAAGGGGGCGTCATGGGGATCTAGGATGTTCTTTAAAAGCTTGGTTGTGGTGCTTTTGGCGCTTCCCTGCTCCCCATTCAAAACCAACAAGGGCACATGCATTTGGGGTATCAGGGCTGTGACAAGCCACGCCTCCACCAACATTCTCGCCTCAGGATCGTTGAGATTACAAAGTTCCCATATAGCTTCAAAATCCCCATCTTCCTTGGGGCATGGGAGTGGTTGCATCCCCGCAAATCTTTGAAAGGTAGGTGTGGTGGAGGGTTTTACCGCATATCCGTCTTGCGTAATCTCCAGTATCTGCCAACTCTTGTTGCAGAGATCAATTAACACACACTCCCTTGTGCCACCCAACCGAACAGATATGTTGGTAACGTTGTGTTCGCTATGGGCACGCCCCGACAATGCCGCCAAGAGTTCGCTCATGACATTGGGGGAAATACCCTTTTGAACAGCCTGAAAATACATTGCCGCCAGTCGTTGCTTGAAGGTGTTGCCGTGCAACCGATGCACTTCAAAGTGACCGCCCTGAGAAAAAAAGGCATAAATCTCTCCCCCAGAATCCAGAACTAACTTTAATTTAATGTCTGCCAACAGAGAGAGGAGGGCCTTCAGGTGTCCACGCCCCATATCTTCGGGGTGAATCTCTGGAGGGGGTGGTAAATACGGTTTGGCATCTGCAAAAGCCTTTGCAATTACATTATCTTGTGTCATTTTAAGGTGTCCTTTGTGTAATTGAGGATTATTCTGTATCCAGCGTTGAGGCGCTGGATTTTTTTGCGTTGTGAGCATCTAACCAATCAATGTCGCCATTTGCGAGAGGTAAGTAATCGGCGGGAAAACACTCCACACCCTTACGCCATAATGATGGATTCGCATTGCCAATGCCTCAGCAGATCGCTGACCTGTGCCACTCACATCATGATCGTGGGCAATGTATAGATATTTTACTGAATTAGGTATTTCCAGTGTTTTCATTCCATGGGCGCTCACCGTAGCCCATGTAGGGATTTTGGTAGCAAGTTGAACGGCAAGGGCTGTTTCAATTCCTTCGGCCACAGCCAACATCTCCGAAGGTTCTGCCAAACGAACTGCCGCACCGTTGGTAGTGTTGACAACAG
>JBAQUT010000059.1:0-1754 GCA_049297695.1 Alphaproteobacteria bacterium
CCCAACCCCCGCAAGGGGGTTTGGTTTTTGAGATTGTGAAGGAAAGGTATGAGGGATGGGCAAGGTTTGGATAAATGTGGCTGGTGCTGCAGTTGTAGTGGCGGGGTGTGCGGGAGAGAATGCCAGCCGCGTGCGGCAGGAGGCTATGATGGGCACGGCCGCCACGGCCCAGCAGGTTGTTAAGCCCGTTACGCCCCGTGTGGCGGTGGCGCCTGTGGCTGTGGATGAAACGCGGAAGATTCGGGATATGTTGGGCGGCATGGTGGCGTGGGTGGAGAAGTATCAGGTGAAAGGCCGTACCGTGCCCGTGCCTGCGGTGGCTGGGCAAGCCGAGGTGTACCAAGAGTATGTGGTGAAGGCTTTGGTGCGGTTGCCCGAGTTGGGTGTGAAGGGAGACGAGTTGGGACGTGTTCAGGTGGTGGTGTATGGCTTGTTGCAACATATGGCGCTGATGCGTGGGATGGGGGCGGAGGCCGTGGCGTATGGGGAACGCAAGGCGGTAGCGATGGAGGGGGCGGTGCGGTAGGGGTTTGTAGAAATTTAGCTTGAGTTGTGGTGTAAGCCCTGGATTCCGGCTCAAACTCAGCCAACGATTCGCATTGCTCATCGGGCTTCGTTAGGCCGGAATGACGCCGTTGGCGGAAGGGGGTAAACCCCCTTAACCCCCGTTGTGGTAGCATATGTGTGGAGTTATAAACTATAGGAGCGGTTTCAGGAGGGTGTGGAGCATGGCCATGCCGTCGTCGCTGTCGTTGAGGCAGGGGATGGTGGTGTAGTGGGTGCCTCCGGCGCTTAGGAACGATTCGCGGCCGGCGATGGCCAGTTCTTCCAGCGTTTCCACGCAATCCGCCGCAAAGGCGGGGCTGATGACGGCGGCGCGGGTGATGCCTGCCTTGGGGAGTTGTTCAATCACGTCGGCGAAGTAGGGTTTCAGCCATTCGGCTTTGCCGAAGCGGGATTGGAAGGTGAGGAGGAGAGGGGGAGTGTTGGAGTGTTGGAGTGTTGGAGTGAGGGAAAGGACGTCGTCGATGGTTTTGCAGAAGGGTACGCCCAGTTTTTTGGCCAGCAGGCGGGCGGTTTTGTGGCAGTGGCAGTAGTACACGTCGCCATCTTGGCAAGCCTTTAAGGGCATGCCGTGGAAACTGGCGAGGAGAACTTGGGGTGCGGTGTTGGTGGCGGGTTTACGAGGATGAGATGGCCACGCTTTGCTCGCCATGACGACACTTTGGGCGAGAGCGGAGATGTAGGCGGGGTTGTCGTAATAGGGAGGGATGACTTGGAGGGTGGGCACCCAGCGTTGGGTGGGGATCCAGCGGGCGATCTCGTCCATCACCGTGCCCACCGTTGCCCCCGCGTATTGGGGGTAGAGGGGCATCACAACGATGCGGGAGCAGCCTTGGGCGGTCATTTCCGACAGCATTTGGGGGATGCTGGGGTTGCCGTAGCGCATGGCGTAACGCACCAGTACTTCGCGCGGCAGCAGGGCATCCAGCTTGCGGGTTTGGCTTTCGGTAATCACTTTCAGGGGGCTGGCGTTGTGGGTTTTATCCCAAATGCTGGCGTAGGCGTGGGCGCTTTTGGGGGCGCGCAGCGGCACGATGAGGCCGTAGAGCAGGGGAATCCACAGCCAGCGGGGGAGTTCCACCACGCGGGGGTCGGACAGGAATTGCCGCAAATAGGGCCGCAAGGCGGCGGGTGTGGGGGCGGTGGGTGTGCCCAAGTTGACCAGCAGCACGCCGGTTTTGGTGCCAAAG
>JBAQUT010000060.1:0-17184 GCA_049297695.1 Alphaproteobacteria bacterium
TTGGTGCACGTGGTCGCGGAAGCGTTCGTCCAAGTCTTTCCGGCTAACGGTGCGTACCTTCACGTTGGGGTGTTGGGCGGTAAAGGCGGCCAGTTCGGCTTCATCGCCGGCCAGCAGCACTTCTTTCACCGTACGGCGGCCTGCCACAATGGCGGCGGTAACGGCGTGTTTGCCAATCAGCCAGCCATCGCTGTTGGGGGCTGTTTCGTAAGGGTCTTTTTCCACCCATTCGGTGCGGGGGGCGCGGCTGCGGGGAGCAAAACCACCTTCGCGGGGGGCGTCGTCACGGTCGCGGGGGGTGTAGGGGCGGCCTTCGCCACGGGGCTTGAAGCCACCTTCACGGCGTTGATAGCCGCCTTCACGGGGGGCGCGGTCACCATACGGTTTACGGTCGCCAAAATCACGGCGGGGCTTGTAACCGCCATCACCATCTTCACGGGGGGCGCGGGGAGCATAGCCACCTTCGCCACGGGGTTTGTAGCCGCCTTCACGGGGCTTGTAACCACCCTCGCTGCGAGGCTTAAAGCCACCTTCACGGCGTTGGTAACCGCCTTCGCGGGGGGCACGGCTGGCGTAGGCGGGTTTATCGCCGTAGGCGCGACGGGGGCGGTCGCCACCTTCGCCATCCTCACGGGGTGGGCGGGGTTTGTAACCACCTTCCCCACGGGGTTTGAAGCCGCCTTCGCGGGGCTTGTAACCGCCTTCGCTGCGGGGTTTGTAGCCTCCTTCACGGGGGCCACGGCTGGCGTAGGCGGGTTTGTCGCCGTAGGCACGGCGGGGGCGGTCTTCGCCTCCCGAGCCTTCTTCACGGGGGGCGCGGGGGGCATAGCCACCTTCGCGGGGTTTACGGGCAAAGCCGCCTTCACGGCGGGGGCCGCCTTTAAATCCGCCTTCGCGCTTGGGTCCGCGTGTAAAATCAGCCATGGGGGGTACAATCTGTTATAGGTTTGTGGATCTTACCCCGCTTGTAGCGCAGAGCTGCCTAAAAAGATAGCACCTTGATAAAATTAATTCCAGCACTCAAAATTTGCTTGTGACATGGGTACTTTTTAACATACCAATTTAGTGGTAATCTTTTCAAAAAATGCGCCTGAAGCCTATCACTCCATAGCTGCAATATGTTTTGAATTCCCATAGGCCGTATAGCACGTTAGCGTTGGGGGCAAACCCCCTTCCTTCCTCTCACTACTACCGTTTGCGTGTTAACGAGCCGATTCGGCCACTTGTTGGGTCTCTTGATGGGCCTCTTGTCGAGCCAACCGCTCACGATAGGCAGCCAACCGCGTGTCCACTTCCTTTTGAATCAATTCAGGTTTTGCAAAATCAGGGCCATGCAACGGTGCAAGAGGTTCAAGAATTGAGATAATATCGTCCACTGTTACAAACCCATGGTCAACGGCTACATCAGTTTCAACACAGCTAAGGTAACCACGAACCCCGAACGGTTTTAAACTATCGTTACGGTTCACTTGATCTAATATAGCTTTTTTAAACATAATTGGCCCAATAGCTTTAATTTTGGGAAATTCATCTATTGAAACTCCGAGTGATTTACACAACGAGATACAATCACCAAAACCACCATTATAAATAGCAACACCTTCCGAATATCTTTTTCTTGGACCCGCATAGTACCCAAAATCCGGCATCGCAAAACCAGACTTAGGAGCAAATGCGTTCAAGATAATTTGTTCGATTACAGCCTTGTTGACAGCTATGGTTATCATGTTGGAAATCCTTTATTTGGTTCAACCTACCATTGATACTACCACTGTGAATACAATATATCAATACATTATTAAAGCACGTTTTTTAATATCACTGTTTGACCATACCGATCATCCACCGTACAACCACCCCATGCACGACCCCTTTGCCGAAGCGGATGTTCCTGCCTACTTGCTGGAGGTTCCTCCCCCCGAGGACGCGCCTGTGCAAGCTGACACTGGCTTAGATATGCTGACCCACGGCCTGAACCCACCCCAAGCCGAAGCCGTGCGCACCACGGAAGGGCCCTTGCTGGTGCTGGCGGGGGCGGGTACGGGCAAAACCAATGTGCTGACACGTCGAATTGCTTATATTCTACTCACCCACAGCGCCCTGCCCCACCAGATTTTGGCCGTAACCTTTACCAACAAAGCCGCCCGCGAGATGGCCGAGCGCACCGAAAAGCTGGTGGGTCACAGCGTGAGCGGCATGTGGCTAGGCACCTTTCACCGCCTGGGCAACCGCTTTTTGCGCCAGCATGCCGAGGCCGTGGGCCTGCGCCCCGACTTTGTGATTTTAGACCCCGATGACCAAACACGTTTGCTGACCGAGATTATCAAGGATTTGAATTTGGACACCCAGCAATTCCCCACGCGGTTGGTGGCCAGCATTATTAGCCGGTACAAAGACAATGCGTGGAAGCCCGCCGATGTGCCCAGCGACGAAGCGCGGGCGTTGGCGGGGCGGGCGCGGGAGGTGTATGGGGAGTATCAAACCCGTTTGCAGCGCTTGAACGCCGTGGACTTTGGCGACTTGTTGCTGCACCCCTTGACCATTTTAGAGGCCAACCAAGGGTTGCGGGAAAACTATCAGCAGCGCTTTAAGTACATTTTGGTGGACGAATACCAAGACACCAACGCCGTGCAATACCAATGGTTGAAACTGCTAGCTCAAGGCCACAAAAACCTGTGCGTGGTGGGCGATGATGACCAGAGCATTTACGCGTGGCGGGGGGCTCAGGTGGGGAATATTTTAAACTTTGAGGCGGATTTTCCGGGGGGAAGCACCATCCGTTTGGAGCAAAACTACCGCAGCACGGGCCACATTTTAGCCGCCGCCAACGCCGTGATTGCCCACAACCGCCAGCGCCACGGTAAAAACCTGTGGACGGATGCCGGACACGGAAACCAACTGGAACTTCATGCCATGATGGACGACCGCGAGGAGGCCCGTTTTGTGGCAGATGCCGCCCAGCGCCACTTGAGGTTTGGGTTGGACGGGCAAGCAGGCAAACTGAATGATATTGCCGTGCTGGTGCGCACCACCAGCCAAACCCGCAGTTTGGAAGAACAGTTTATGAAAGCGGGTGTACCCTACACCATGGTGGGAGGGCTAAGGTTTTATGAGCGGCGCGAAATTAAAGATGCCATTGCGTACCTCCGCCTGATTGCCAACCCGCGGGATGATTTGGCCTTCCAGCGGATTGTGAACGTACCCCGCCGCGGCGTGGGCGATACCACCATGGACGCCATAACCGCCGCCAACCGCAGCAGTTTGGCGGGGATGTTTGTGAGTGCCCAACATTTGGTGGCGGATGGCGAAATTACAGGCAAAGTGGGCAACCAACTGGGCCACTTTTTAAGCCAAGTGGAACGCTGGCGGAGTTTGGGAGCCGAACCCGCCAACCTGATGGAATTGGTGCTGGAAGAAAGCGGTTACGCCGAAATGTTGCGGAACGATAAAAGTAAAGACGATGGCCAAGACGCCAAGGCCCGCATGGACAACCTGAAAGAGTTGCTCCGCGCTTTGCTGGATTACAGCGATGTGACCAGCTTTTTGGACCACGTGGCGCTGGTGAACGATGCCGACAGCGTGGACGATGCGGACACGGTGAAGATGATGACCATCCATGCCGCCAAAGGGTTGGAATACCCGTTGGTGTTTTTGCCGGGGTTTGAGGAAGGGTTGTTCCCCCACCAGCGCAGCCTGAACGATGAAGGGCAGAAGGGGCTGGAGGAAGAACGGCGGCTGGCCTACGTGGCCATTACCCGCGCCAAGCGTCGGTGCGTAATAAGTTACGCCCATGCCCGCCGCATGTGGGGGCAGTATTTGCCGGGGGCTCCCAGCCGCTTTTTGCAAGAGATACCTGAAACTCATATTCGGCGGTTGGGAGGGAATACGGGCTCTTCCAGTTTTGGCGGGGCGTTTGGAGGGAGCGCCGCGCCGTACAAGCCTGTGCATGGGTTTGTGCCCAAAGCGCAAAGCGCCTTCACCAGTTTTACACCACGGCCTGTGGCACCACCTACTCAACCTGCCGAGGTTGTGGTGGCCAACCCGTTTTTGGAGTCATCCGCCACAGGGGCCTACACCAAAGGCCAAAAAGTGCACCACGCCAAGTTTGGTACGGGCGAAATTCAAAGCATTGAAGGCAGCGGGGACGGGCAGACGCTGACCATTGCCTTCCGCCATGCGGGGGTGAAGAAATTGTTGGCCAATTTGGCGAAGTTGGAGCGGGTGTAGTGCAAAACTTTTTAGCGCACTTGTACCAGATGGAAAACCTTCAGCCCGGTATTGTGCTGGCGTGGGGGCTGATGATGGCCAGCAGTTTGACCTATGCCGTGGTGCCCACGGTGCTGGGCATGCTGTTGATGGTAGGAGGCGGATGGAGCCTGGGGTGGGCATGGCGAGTGGTAGTGGGTTATGCCCTGTTGGTGCCGTTGTTGGTGCTGGGCGGGTTGGCCGTGATGGGGGGAATGATACCCACCGTGCCGCCTGTGCGAGGTGAGAACGTAAGCCTGCGCGTGGCTCACCTGAATGCCTTGTGGTACGAGCATGACGAATTGCAAACCAAAGTTGATTTTGTGGCTGCGAGCGATGCCGATGTGGTGAGCGTGGTGGAGGTAAACCCCGAACTGCGGGCGTTGTTGGAAAACCTGAAGGAATATCCGTATCGTTTTGATAGTCAAAAGGTTTTGAAAGAGTTTCATTTGGGGATGATGGTGCTTTCCCGTTGGCCCGTAACTTATGTGGCCAGTTATGGCGAGCGGATGCACCTACTGAAAATCGCACGGCCTGCAAACCCGTTTTACGTGGTGCAGGCGCATCCGCAATCGCCGTACCTGCCCCATGCCATGGCGCAGCGGAATGGCGAGTTGGCAACCTTGGCCGCCGCCCCCTTGCCCACCGACAAACCCTTGCTGATGGTGGGGGATATGAACACCGTGCCGTGGGATGGCCACCTTGCGCCTCTCCGCGCCAAACTGGTGCTGCATGGCAGTTGGGCGCCCACCTTCCCGCGCTGGGCCCCTATGACGCCGATTGACCTGTTGCTAGCCAGCCGCGAGTGGCCCGCGCCAACCCTCCACCGCGTACGAGTTGGGGGGACCGACCACCTTGGGGTGGTGGGGGATTTTTAGGTTCTACTAGAACATTTTTTCAGGAGATTCAAAGCAAGGTTTCCAGAAATCTGTACGTTCTCCTGAATGACATGGAGGAACTATGATTTCCATTTTTCCTCGTACGAGGGGGGCAGGTCTCACAGCCACAAGATGTTGTTCTTTATAGGATGAGGTTTTGCTTGCAGCTGTTAAAGCTCCATAAGCCCATGCTCGGGCGTTCTGGAGTACTTTTCCGAAACCGTAAGGTAAAGGGTAACCTTTATTAGGGAACGCTGGATAATCCCGGGAACCTTGCCGTGCGATCTGCTTTAGTTCCATAGCACGGGCTATCACTCGTTTGTCCATAGATCTTTTCCTTCCCTTGTTTCTGTGTCAGTATAGTGTATGTAAAATGCTATTTCAAGGATGTTTATATGAAAACCACCACCCACCCCCTGCCCTATGTCCATACGGGTGCTGCCATGGCGTTGGCGGAGGAGTTGGGGGCCACCTTGGTGGTGAACGACCCTACTTATGTGAACCACGTGAGCGAGGTGGCGCGACCAAACGTGCCCCAAACCGCCACGTGGTATGTGGAGGATGATGTGCTGGCGGCTGTGGACGCGGGGTTGGCGGAGATAGGGATAACGGGTTTGGTGTGGGAGGCCGTGGACACCACCGTGGATTATGTGGCGGCGACGGCGCATTTGTTTGCTCCGTTGCGGGTGGGGCGGTTTTATATTACGCGGAATTTTGAAGAGCCTCCTGAGGGGTGCTTGGCCATTCAGATACCCCCCAACCAGGCTTTTGGCAGCGGGGAACATGCGACGACGAGCGGGTGTTTGCGCGCGTTAGAGTGGTGGTGCACGGTGGGCGACATGAAACCTACTCATGCCCTTGATTTTGGCGCGGGGAGCGCCATTTTGGCGCTGGCGACAGCGAAGATGTTGGGCATATCCGTTGTATGTGCTGACAACGAAGAGCCCGCCGTGCGGATTGCGTTGGAAAATGCCGCAACAAATGGTGTGGCGCCGTTGATTTCCAGCTTTTGGGCGGATACCCCTGCCCAGCCCGACGTGATGGCCCGCGCCCCTTACCCTTTGGTGTTTGCCAACATTTTGCTGGGGCCGCTGGTGCGTTTGGACGAGCCGTTGAAGACGGTGGTGGGGATGGGTGGATACTTGATACTTTCGGGTTTCACCACCGACCAAGAGGTGGATATTACCGCCGCCTATGCCGATATGACCGTGGTGCAGCGGCATGTGGATGGTATGTGGGTCACACTGACGTTATTAAAACCGACAAGAACCCCTAGTATCCTAGTATCCTAGCATCCTAGTATCCTCATCATGAAACCCGCCAAACTGATTTTTGCCAACGACACCAACTGGCGCTATGCCACCGGCGTGGATATAAGCGACCCTGCCTTGTGGTACATGGCCCCCAGCGGGGCTACTCACATGATTGTGAGCGAGTTGGAAATCGGGTTGATGCGGGCCACGGCGAAGGTGGAGAATGTTCATAGTTTTGGAGACGTAAAAAAGGATTTGAACGGTGCACCTTTGAATTTGTCCAGCATGGTAACGTGGTTGGCAGCCAAAGAACCTGTGCGCGAGATTGTGGTGCCCAGCACGTTTGGAGCCGCCATGTTTGCCAAACTGAAGGCCGAAGGATTGCCCTTGGTGCCCTGCAACGACGATTTGTTTGAGCCCGCCCGCGCCGTAAAAACCCTTGCCGAAACCGAGATGTTGGCGGTGGCACAGCGGGCGAACGAGCAGTGTTTTCATCATGCCATGAAGGTGTTGCGCGAGGCGGACATAGCCCGCGACGGGACGCTTGTGTGGAAAGGCGTACCCTTAACCGCCGAGTTGGTTCAGCGCGAGATGAACATGGTGGCGGTGGCGCACGGGGCAGAAGAATTTCATAACGGCCCCATTGTGGCGTGCGGCGTGCAAGGGGCCATGCCCCACGAGCGCGGGCACGGAGTGTTGCGGGCGCATGAGCTGATTGTGGTGGATTGCTTCCCCCGCCACCGCAACGGCTATTGGGGCGATTTGACCCGCACGTTTGTAAAAGGCAAGGCCACCTTGTGGCAGCAGGAGGTATATGGTGCAGTGCTGGAGGCCCAAACCTTGGCGCTGGGGATGGTGCGGGCGGGGGTGAACGGGAAAGACATCCATGCCGCCGTGGTAGCCCATTTTGCTGCAGCCGGGTTTAAAACGGGCACCGATGACGATGGGAACCCATACGGGTATTTCCACGGCACGGGGCACGGGGTGGGGCTGGATTTGCACGAGCCGGGCCCGCGGATGATCAGCACCGGAGATTGCGTGCTGCAAAACGGGTACGTGACCAGCGTAGAGCCAGGATTGTATTACCCCAGCAGCCTCTCCGGCAAAGGCAACGTGGGTGGGTGTCGGATGGAAGACGTGGTTGTGGTAACCGAACATGGGTGCCATAACTTGACGAGCTTCCCCAAGAATAAATGGATTATTGATTAAAGCTTTTTGCCGCGCACATAGCTAATGATGTTCGGCACCAACGCCAGCAGCACCATACCCGCCATAGAGGCAATGAGCGTGGGCGTGAAGATGGTGCCAAGACTGACAGGGCCGCCCGCCGTGAGGGTTTGGGCGAGGCCCGCACCTGCCAACGTGTAAACAAAGCCTCCCGGTGTAATACCCAGCGCCGTGGCCAGCATGTACGTGCGCAAGGGCATGTGAATGAGCGCGGGCACGATGTTGACCAAGAAAAACGGAAAAAGGGGAATGATGCGGAGGATGAGAAGGCCAGTGAACATATGGCCTTTCAGGCGGGTTTGGATGGCATGAATTTGTGTGGGGAAGCGTGATTTAACCCACGCCCCTAAGCTGCCTTGGGCCAGCAGAAACACCAGCGTGGCACCCACCATGGCACCCACAAACTTGAAGGCATACCCCCAGCCCACGCCAAACAATGCCCCGCCTGCCACCGTGAGCCACACGGCAACCGGTAGCGCCAACACCGCCACGGCGATATAAACCGCCACGTAGATAAGCGCCGCTTGGAGGAAGTGTTGGGCCACAAAGGTTTGGAGTTGGACGAAGTGGGTGCGGAGGTTTTCAAGAGTAAACGACGCGGCAGCATCGCTGTACCACACAAGCCCGACAGCGGCGCACCATGCCCCTACCAACACCCAGCGGAACGATATCATCACGATGCCAGATGTTTGAGGCTGTTGACCACGTGCACCGAGGCGTTATCCAACCGGGTTACCAAATCGCTGATATCGGCATTGGGGTTATGTTTGCGGCGCTCGGCGGCTTCTTTGGCGGATTGGTGCACCAGACGGTGGGCGTCTTCCATATCGCAAAAATGTTGGTTTTTGGCGTACTTTTTTTGTCCTTCGCCATAATACCATTTACCCAGGCGGCATTGGGTATGGTCGCCAGCTTGGGCGGGTTCCAGCTTGATGCGTTGCATGGAGAAATCGACAATCTTTTTCTTCCACAGGGCGTGGTCGGCTTGGGCCAAGTACACCACTTTGTTGGGGATGTCTGCATTGGCGAGTAACATCCGCTGGGCTTCGACCACGATGGAGAGTTCGTCCAGCAAATCCATGATGGTGTTGGTTTGTTCTTCGTTGCGGTTGGCGGCTGCGGAAACCTCGCGGATACCATCCGCCACGCTTTGGGAGGCGATGGCTTGCTCTCCTGTGGAATGGGCGATGCCGTTCATGAGATTCAAGATTTCGCCAGCGGAGGATGACAGAGCTTGCACGGTGCCTGTGGCGTTATCCACCTCGGAGCGCGAGCCTTCCACGCCTTCCAGCACGCGGCTGATATCCCCTTGGATTTGGGAGATGGTGGCGGCGATTTGGCGGGAGGCGGTTTCGGATTGGATGGAAAGCTTGCGCACTTCATCCGCCACCACAGCAAAACCACGGCCCGCATCGCCGGCGCGGGCGGCTTCAATGGCGGCATTCAAGGCCAACAAGTTGGTTTGGCCCGCAATCGAGGCGATGGTGTTGACGATAACGCTGATTTCTTCCGACGCCTTGCGCAAGCCTTCCATGCTTTGGCTGGTAACTTGCATTTGGTTTTGCAGCGCCGACATGGCTTTGACCGCACCATCTACCTGCATTTGAACATCGTTGGCTTTTTGGCTGGAGTTGTTGGCATTTTCGGCGATGGATTTGGTGGTGACGTTCATCTCCTCGCTGGCGCTGGCAAGGCCGTGCACTTGACCGTTGATATCGCCTGCGGCTTTACGGATGGCGCTGACGAGATTGGCGACATCCACCACCTGCATGGAGATGTTCACCGTATCTTTGAGGACATCCAGCATGTTGAGAGGTTGGGATTTGGGATTGCGGGAAAAAAGGCTCATGATTTTTGCTTTATGTTTTTGTTAGGTTCAGCATAAACCTTTCTCTCCCCATAGCCAAGCCTACTCTCTTGAGAAGGCAACCCTCTTACGTTTCAGAGACACATATTTAAAACAAGGCTGTACCTGCGGGGAGTGTGAGAGTGGCCAGCAGGTGGGGGAACACTCCTAACAGCACCGTACCCACCACGGCGGCCACGATGACGGCCAGCAGACAGGGCGGGGTGGACGTTGGAGTTTCAGAGGATGTGGAGGCATCAAAGTAAATCACCTTCACCAGCCACAGGCTGTAGAACAGGGCGATGACGCTGGCCAAAACCCCTGCCAAGGCCAGCCACGTATAGCCTGCCTGAATGGCGGCACCAAACACGGCAAACTTGGCCATGAAGCCTGCAAACGGTGGCACGCCTGCCAAGCTGAACAACAGGATGAGAAGCGTGAGGGCCATCAGGGGGTGGGTGCGGGAAAGGCCTTGGAGGCTGGTTACCGTCTCGGCCTTGAGGGCCATGATGCTGGCAAACAGGCCCAGCGTGGTGAGGCCGTACACGGCCATGTAAAACAGCACGCCGCTGTGGCCTTGGGCCGTGCCCGCCACCACGCCCACCAACACAAAGCCCACGTGGGCAATGGTGCTGAAGGCCAACAGGCGCTTCAGGTTGGTTTGCATAATAGCTACAAAGCTGCCCAGCACCATGCTGGCCATGGCAAGTACGGCCAAGGCAGGTTGCCAGAGGGCGGCAAGGCCGTCCATAGGGCCGTGCAACAGGCGGATGAGTGCCACAACCGCTGCCACTTTGGGCAAGGCAGCCATAAGGGCGGTAACGGGGGTGGGGGCGCCTTCATAAACGTCGGGCGTCCACATATGGAACGGCACCACGGAGAGTTTGAACAGGAAGGCCAGCAGCGTGAGGGCCAACCCGACCATCATCAGCGGCGTGGCCCCTGTCCCCACGGCGGTGGCGATGGCGGCAAACTGGGTGGTGCCCGTGGCGGCGTACACCAAGCTAACTCCGAACAGGAATAAGCCCGAGACCAGCCCGCCCAGCACGAAATACTTCAGCGCGGCTTCGCTGCTTTTGGCGTTCTCCCGCAGCGTGGCGGCAAGGATGTAGAGGGGGAAACTCATTAGCTCCAGCCCCAGATACACGGTGAGCATATCGGTTGCGGCCATGAGAACGCCCATACCGGCAAGGCTGAGGGTGAGGAGAACGTAGAGTTCGGGGCGGTAGGCTCCATCCTTCGCTGAAGTTCCGGAGGACAAGCTTTTATGCTGGGTATAAAAATCGCCCACCAAAAGGCTGGCGAGGGAGGCCAGAGCCAGCACGATGACCATGGCAAGATTGGTGAAAGGGCTAAAACCCAGCAGCGGGCCGTGGGCGGTGACAAAGGCTTGGCCTATGGCGGGGTTTGTAAATACATAGGCGGCTAAGGCCAACAGGCCCGCAAAGGTGCACGCGCCCACCAGTTTGGTGTTGCGGGTGAAGGCGCCGAGCATGAGGAGGGTTAGGGCGGCGAGGGCTAGGGAGATGATGGCGGTGGTGGGGGTGAGGTTGGTCATCATTGTATTATCTCCAGTAATTTTTCGAATTTCGTATAACCCGCTTCGGCGTTGAGGTGGCCGCCTTGGGGGATGATGGTGAGGGTGGCATCGAGTTTATCGGCAACCGTTTGGGCTTGGGTGAAAGGCACGTAGGGGTCGTTATCGCCATGAAGGATGTTGATGCTTTTGGCATTTGCTTGAATGGCGCTCCATGAAAAGGGATGGTGGGTGAAGGTGCTATTAAGAGTGTCGTACTCGGTATTGGAAATATCGGCAATGACCGGGCTGACGAGGATGGCTTGGGCGACGGGGTTACGGACAACTTCGAGAATGTGCAGGATGAAGGTGGCGCCGCAGCTGTGGCCGATGAGGATGGTGTTATCTCCGAACATGGGGGCTTGGTCGCGGAGGGCTGCGCACCATGCTTCTTTGGATTGACCTTCAGGCGTGGGAAGTTTGGGTACGTAGACGGTATGGCCGCGTTGCTCCATTTCGGCCTTGAGCCACGGGAACCAGTTGCCTTGAGGGCTGCCTTTGGTACCGTGGAGGATGACGATATCTTTACTCATGAGTTGTTCCGCTGATGGGGGTGGTGGGGGAAAGGACCTCGGTTAGCGAGGTTGTTGATGGTGTGGCGGCGGGTTGTTCCACTAAGACGACAACAGGTACTGGGGGGATGGCGGAGGCGGCAGTGGCGGCGAGGATTTTGACGGGTTCGCGCCACATATCCATGGCGAGGTTGGGGAGGATGCCCAGCAGCGGGATGAGAATGAGGAGCGGGAGGAAGATGGTCCACTCGCGGAGGCTCAGATCGATGTTGGAATGTTGGAGTGTTGGAGTGTTGGATTTAGGAAGAAGGTGGTCTTTCACAAACTTACTAGGCTCTCCAAAGAACATATTTCTGTACAACCACAACATGTACAAGGCTCCAAAAATAACGCCCGTGGTGGCTATGGCGGTGGCGAGGGGGGCTGTTGGAAAGCTGCCTGCAAGGCCGAGGAATTCGCCCACGAAGCTGTTGGTGCCCGGGAGCGCGACGGCGGCGAGGGTGAGGGTCATCATCACAAAGGCGTACTGGGGCATGTATTGCACAAGGCCACCGAATTTGGTGAGATCCCGCGTGTGGAGGCGTTCGTAAATAACCCCGATGGCAAGGAACAACCCCGCGCTGACGATGCCGTGGTTGAGCATCACCAATAGGCTGCCGTGGAAGCCTGTTTCGGTTCCGCTGAACATGGCCAGCGTGACGAGGCCCATGTGGGAGACGGAGCTGTAGGCGATCATCTTTTTGATGTCGGTTTGGGCGTAGGCCACCAGCGCGGCGTAGACGACGGCGACGGCGGAGAGGGTGAAGATCATGGGGGCGAAGGTGTGGGAGGCTTCCGGCAGCATGGGGAGGCTGAAGCGGAGGAAGCCGTAGGCGCCCATTTTCAGCAGCACGCCTGCGAGGATGACGCTACCTGCTGTGGGGGCTTGGACGTGGGCATCCGGCAGCCATGTATGGACGGGCCACATGGGGATTTTAACCGCAAACGCCGCGAAGAAGGCGAGGAAGATGAGTTGGCCTGCCAGCGGGGTTATCAAAGCCGGGTTGGTGTGGAGGGCGGAGGTGATGAGGGCGACATCGAACGTGCCCGTTTTGGCGTAGAGGTACAAAATGGCGACGAGCATCAGCACGCTGCCCACGAACGTGTAGAGGAAGAATTTGAGGGCGGCGTAGACGCGGTTTTCGCCGCCCCAGACGCCGATGATGAGGAACATGGGGATGAGCATGGCTTCCCAGAACACATAGAACAGAATGAAATCCAGCGCGCAGAACACGCCGAGAACGGCGGCTTCCAACGCTAAAAACGCGGAGAAGAACTGGTGGGGTTTACTCTCAACCTTCCAACTGGCCAGCAGGCAGAGCGGGGTTAACAGCGCGGTGAGGAGCATGAGGGGGAGGCTGATGCCATCCACCCCCACCGTGTAGGTGAGGCCCCAGGCCGGTAGCCATGCGTGGGAGGCCGCAAACTGGTAGCCGGCTTGGGCGGGGTTGAAATGCCAGCCCATGTACGCGGCAAGGGCGAGGGTGATGATGCTGACAGCCAGCGCAACGTGTTTGGCCCCTCCCCTGCTGAAGAGTGTGAGCACGCCGCCCAGCAAGGGGGTGAGGATGAGGAGGGTGAGGAGATTTTGGGAGATGAGTTGCATGTTAGACCTCGATTACGACAAATTGGGTTTCGTGGATTTTGAGAATGGGTTTTTGAATGTTTTTAGTGCTTTGGATAATTTTATATTCCTCTATCGGACTACGGTGGTGGACGACAATCGAGAACGGAATAATACCAAAACCTTCCCCAGAACTTTCATTCATCTCAACATACTCACGGCAAAGAATTTGGGCACCTGCGGATGAGCCTGCATAGGTTTTGTTGAGCTTCAAATGCTCTTTCATATCTGGGTGTTGGTTCATTGCCTCAAAGAGCTGAACTGTATTACCACCAGAAATGAAAATAACATCAGCTTGTTTCATTTGCTTCAATAAATTTTCTTTTTCAGCGCACACTAGATTTATGTCGTTTCTATCTCCCTTGGCTTCATTGAGTTGTTTGATATCACGTTCAAATATTTTCTGCACATCTTCTGGCTCACGGGCAAAGTAGATACCAAGCCACGTTCCATTTAGAGGAATTTCATCGGCCATAAGCTTAAAGAAATCTTTATTAGATGGTGTATCAAACCGTGTCATACCACCGTGGAGGATGTATTTAGGCATGGTGCACCTCGCTCTGGATTCCGGCTTTCGCCGGAATGACGCCTGAGGCGTAAGGGGCTGCGCCCCTTAAACCCCAACCTGTCGCATTTTTTTGTACAAACTTCATTTCGTCACCTCATCGATCCATTTGAAGTAGGGGGCGTGGCCGTGGGAGATGTGCCAGCTGACGATTTGCGGGGTTTCGTAGGTGTGGTGGGCGCGGATGCAGGCTTCCACCTTGTTCAGAAGCGCTTTGCGGGTCTTGATGGTCAGGAGTTGCTCGGTATCGTGGGCGATTTTACCTTTCCAGCTGTAGTGGCTGGTGATGGCGCTTACTTGGATGCAGGCGACCAAGCGGTTGTTCAAAAGGGCTGCAATGATGGCATCGGTGCAGGCGGCCGTATTGGTGGTTGTGGTGACGATGACGTGGGTGCGGGTAGATTTCATATCTTTATTTCTTTCACAAAATAATGACATGAATGTTTACCAGCTACATCAGGTAACACTGCATATTCTTTAAAGCCCATTTTCTTATAGAACTCAGGAGCTTGAAAATCCATTGTCCATAGTAGAATCTTTTTTAATTTATTCGTTTTAGCATAGCTTTCTGCTTCGGCCATGAGTTTTGAACCAATTCCTTTTCTTTTCTTTAAGACAACCATATTGGAGATTTCAAGAAAATCCCAAGCCCTATGAGCATCAATAGAACCCATAAACTTTCCGTTATCTTCTGCTACCAAAACGACTTTTTCAAAATCAACTTTTGGTTCAAATTGGTTATTATATTCTTTTAACTCATTGAAAGCTTTATCGGCATCTGGATGATCATGAGAAATACGAACAATCTTCATTATAAAACCCTCCACAACAGCAGCCCAAGGCCTACGGCTAGGGCCAGAAGCATAGCGAAGGCGTAATGAGCCACATAGCCGGTTTGGGTTTTGCGGAGCTCGGTGCCTACATCCGCCACGGCGGCGGCGGTGGCGTTGAGGGTGCCGTCGATCAGGGTTTGGTCCCCTGCCCTGTACAAGGCGTTGCTAAGCCATGTGGTGGGGCGCACCCATACGTAGTCGTACAGTTCGTCCACGTACCATTTGTTCAGGCTGATGGCGTAGGGGATGCTGGCCACTTGGGAGATACGTTTGGCCACGTGTCGGTACTCGGCAAACAGGTAATAGCTGAGCGTGATGCCGCAGATGGCCAGAATGAGCGGCGTGAACTTGGCAAACGTGGGCGTGTGGTGGGCGGCATGGAGGGCGTTGTGATGATGGTCGATCATAATGGCGCCTTGCCACCATTCCAGCGTGCCCATATCACTCAACATAAAGCCTGCGGTGACGGCGCCGACGGCCAGCACCAGCATGGGGGCCAGCATCAGCCATGGGGATTCGTGAGCGTGATGGAAGGTATGTTGGCCGTGTTTGGAGGTATCTTGGAATTTCCCGTTAAAGGCCATGAACACGATGCGGAAGCCGTAAATGGCCGTAAGCATGGCGCCCAGCGTGCCCACGAGGTAGATGGGTTGGGCCCAGCCGCCGGGGGCCATGAAGGCGGATTCCAGAATGAGATCTTTGCTGAAGAACCCTGCAAACGGCGGGATACCTGCCAGCGCGAGGCTGCCAATCCACATGAGGCCGTAGGTGATGGGCAAAGCGTGGCGGAGACCGCCCATTTTGAAGATGTTTTGTTCGTGGTGCATTCCGTGGATGACCGAGCCAGCGCCTAAGAACAACAAGGCCTTGAAGAACGCGTGGGTGGTGAGGTGGAACATGGCGGCGGGGTAGGCCGACACGCCGATGGCGAAGAACATGTAGCCCAGTTGGGAGCAGGTGGAATAGGCAATGACGCGCTTGATGTCGGTTTGGGTGAGGCCCACGGTGGCGGCGAAAATGGCGGTGAGTGCGCCGACCCATGCGACGATGTGCAGAACATCCGGCGTGAGTTCGTACAGGGGGCTGAGGCGGCAGAGGAGGAAAACGCCTGCTGTTACCATGGTGGCGGCGTGGATAAGGGCGGAGACGGGCGTGGGGCCTTCCATGGCATCTGGCAGCCAGGTGTGGAGGCCGAACTGGGCGGATTTACCCATGGCTCCCACAAATATCAGAAGGGCGGCGAGATTCAGATTTAAGGTACTAGGTGCTAGGGTGCTAGGTACGAGGTTCGTGCTATTAGCAAGCTGTCCGAAAATATCGCTGTAGGTGAGGCTTCCAAACTGAAAAAGGAGCATAAACATACCCACAAGCATGGCGGCGTCGGCCACGCGGTTGACGAGGAAGGCTTTCATGGCGGCAGCGTTGGCGGAGGGTTTGTGGTGCCAAAAGCCGATGAGGAGGTAGCTGCACACGCCCACCCCTTCCCAGCCCATGAACATTTGCACGAGGTTGGGGGCGCTGACCAGCATCAGCATGGCGAAGGTGAAGGCGGAGAGGTAGATGAAAAAGCGGCGGCGGCTGGGGTCTTCCGCCATGTAACCGATTGAATAGACGTGGACGCAGGCGGAGACGGTGAGGACGACGATGTACATGGTGGCGGAGAGTTTGTCGGTCAGGGCTCCGAAACTCACTTGCCAGCTGCCCGCGTTTATCCAGGTGAACCAGTCCACGCTGTCGGGGGGGATGGTGCCTGTGTTGAGGCCCACGAACACGACCCATGCGAGGATGGCGGCGAGGACTGTTCCGCCGGTGCAGAGAAGCATGGAGGCCCAATCGGATTTGTCGCCTTTGGGGAGGGCATAGCCGAGGATGGCGGCCAAGAGGGCGGCGAGGCCGGGGAGGAGGATGAGGGTGGTGGGGAGGTGGGTCATGGCCTATTTCTTGGCTATTGGAATGATCATATGGTCTGAACCCCAGTAAACGCAGCTTTTAGGTGGTTTTATATCAAATCTTTCTAAAGTCACCGTCTTATAGTGCTCTAAAAGTATATGTAAGTGTTCTTGGCGAAATGATTTTGTTTCATCAGAATAGTAAGTTAATAGGCCACCTTTTTTTAACAACTTAAATGCTTGGGGAATAAATGGATAATGATTTTTCGAACGTTCTTCTTCACTTAGAGGGTATGTATCAAAAAGAATTGCATCAAACTTTTTAGTTAATTTTTTAACTGCATTTTGCCAATAATCATTAATTACAGTTACTTTTACCTTCTGTTTTTTACCCCAGACTTTTGCATTTTCAGCTATTTCGGGATGAGCTTCAATCACAGTATAGGATTTACAACCGCTTTTAATAATTTCTGAAGCTGAAAGACCTAAACCAAACCCACATTCCAGCACATCTCCTTTAGTTTCAGTTACAATATGTGCCAATCTTTTCATAAGGGGTTTTTCCCAATACTGCATAACAGGCTCATCGCCAATAAATAAACCAAGCTTGTTAAACTTAATTTCTTCTTTATGCCAAACGTAATTTTCGAGTTTTCTTTTCATGACTTTAACCTTTCATTCTGTCTGCTGAGTCGAT
>JBAQUT010000061.1:0-18760 GCA_049297695.1 Alphaproteobacteria bacterium
CCTTGGTGGTCATCGCTTTTGGGGGCTTCCACTTTCAGGGTATCGGTGGCCGTACCCGTTACAGCAGCAAACAATTTTTCATCCTGCGCGGGCACTACACCTTCTTTTTCAGGCGGGGGCAGCAACCCGATAGTTTGGCTTACTTGGCCCGCATTGGCATCGGTCACAATCTGGCCGCTGGCGGTAACACCCGTGGCTTGAAGTTGGTTGTTGTTGGGGGTGCTGTCGCCAATTTTCACCAAATCGGTCAGGGCGTCTTTTACTTCTGTCCAAAACTGGTCGGAGTAATCGGTGTCCAGCTCGCTTCCGCCGCCGCCGCTGCTGCTGCCTGCCGCCAGTTCGGGGCTAAGCTCCACTTTGCTGGAGAGCGAGCCCTTGCGGTTGCTCTGGCCAATTTCCAGCACGTAGTTCCGCACGGGGTAACGGGTGATGTACCACACGCCGTTCACGTAATTGTAATGATAACCGGCTTTGGAAAGCACCAAATCCAGCATTTGCTCAAAGTTGGCCCCGCTGTGCACCAAGGTTACGGTGCGGCCGCGCAAGCCTTGGGGAATAACAACACTTTCGCCGGCGGCATTGGCCAGTTCCAACACCACGCTTTCCACATCGCGCCCAATGTAGGCCACGTCAAAGGCGGGCAAATCAGGCTTTTTCAGTTTAATTTCGTCCTTCACCCGCACGGTACTGCCTTGCTGGATGCGCTGCATATGGAACACACCTTCCCGCAACGCGCTTTGGGGCTTCATAAATTCGCGGGCGTCTTGCAGGGCTTGCTCGGTGGGGGCTTTCACTTCGTCGTTGTAATAGGCTTGCGTGCAGGCGGTGGTGGAGAGCACCAAACTTGCCACCAGCAGCAGGTTGATGGTGTGGCGGAGGCGGGGGGCAAACAGCATGGCAGTCTCCTAATAAAAACTATCGGTTACTAAAATAACGCGGGAACCTTCAAATGCCGTGATGTACAGGCCCACGCCAGTCAGGTTGCGCACCCGCTCGGTTAAACGCGCCACAAAGTCGTCAAAGTTGGATTCTGCTGTGAGGTTCACCTTTTCATCGGGGATGCTGGAATTTTCAGGTTTCAAACGCCATTTCACCGTCCAGGCCCCGCTGTGTTCGGCGGCTTGGCTTACAATCTCGTTCACCACATCCCGCAGACTGGTGTCTTCCACGTCAATCGTTACGTGAATGTTCCCCAAGGCCACGTTTTTAATATCATCGCTACCCGCATGGAACTGTTTGGTAGGATCGGAAAACACGGCCACTTCGTACGGCCCTGTGTTAGAAATCACCGTGCCCGCGGCCATGGCCTTAAACTGCTCTTGGGCCTGCAAAAACTGCTGTTCCGCTTCCGCCTCGGTGGGCGCCATGGCCAACGGGGCATCGGCGGGAGGGGTAGTTACCGATACATCTTGCGCCACGGCCGTGCCGCCCATCAGGGCCATAACTGCCATAAGGGCCGAAACCTTGCGTTTCGTGCTGTTCATGGCCCAACCTTAGCCCAAACACCCTTTCTTCCACACCTCTGCACAGCACTTCATCGCACCCCCTGTGGCTTGCATGACAAACCCGAACATATTTGCTATAAACGCCCCATGAGCACCCCCTCCTCCCCCCTCGCCATTATCGTGCTGGCCGCTGGCAAAGGCACGCGGATGAAATCCGACCTGCCCAAAGTGCTGCACCCGCTGGCAGGCAAACCCATGATTTGGCACGTACTGACCGCCGCCCACGCCATGAACCCCACCCGTACGGTGGTGATTACCGGTCACGGGGCGGAGGCCGTGGAAGCGGCCATTGCGGTCGACTTCCCCACCGTGCAGTTTGCCCGCCAAACCGAGCAAAAAGGTACGGGCCATGCCGTGCAGCAAGCCTCAGCGGCGTTGAACGGCTTTACATGTACCATCCTCATTTTGTGCGGCGATGTTCCCTTGATGCAACCCGCCGCCTTGCAAGCCTTTGTGGCCCAGCACCACGCACGGGGCAACGCCATCAGCGTGGCCAGCGCGGTGGTGAGTGATCCCACGGGCCTTGGACGCATGTTGCGGGATAATACGGGCAAACTGCTCACCATCCGCGAGCAGAAAGACTGCACCGAGGCCGAGCGCGCCATTACCGAATGCAACACGGGTATTTACGCCGTTTCTGCCGCCGCCCTGTGGCCCACGTTGGCCAAGTTGCAACCCAACAACGTGCAGCACGAACTGTACCTTACCGACATTATCCCCCTGGGCCTTGCCGCAGGCTTGCCGGTGGATGCGCTGACCATCCCGCAGGATGCGGGGGAGCTGGGGGGGGTGAATACCCCTGAGCAACTTGCTGCCAGTGAACGTATTTACCTGAACCGAAAGGCCCAAGCCGCATGACTTACACAACCCGCGACCTGTTTGATGTTGCCAAACTCCCAGCCCCATTAGCTGCTTTTTTAGAAACCTGCCCAACTCCGCTGGAAGCGCTGAACCGTTTGCCCGAGCTTTTGCAATTTAAAGGCCAAACCATCAAAGGTACTGTGCAAGATGGCGCTGTTTTGCAAGGCGACATATGGATTGAAGAAGGTGCCTTTGTTCATGCAGGCGCCGTGCTAGAAGGCCCCGTGTATGTGGGTAAAAATACCAAAGTTGGCCCCCATGCTAGCTTGCGAAATGGTGTGTATTTAGGGGATGAATGCGTGATTGGCCATGGTGCGGACATTAAAAACACACTAGCCGTACATGGCGCCAAAATTCAAATCAACACGTTTGCAGGCGATAGTGTGTTGGGTCGCGGTGCACGCGTCGGTTCGGGGGCCGTTCTCTCCAACCGCAAGTTCAACCAAACCAACATCAAGGTCGATTTTGGCAATGGCCCTATCGATTCCCAACGTGACTTTTTAGGGGCTTTTCTGGGTGATCAATCTCGTGTTGGTGCCAATGTTACCCTCTCTCCTGGAAGTATTGTGGGGGCTTATACATGGATTGGTTCGGGGTGCGTCATCCAAGGTTCCGTCCCCGCCGACAGCCTTGTCACCGTAAAACAAGAACTGGATGTTAAGCCGAAACCCCGTACCGAGCTCAAAAGCGGCTTAGGCGAATACTACACAATGTAACTACCGTCCCGCAACCTGCCGCCATACTGGAGGCATACCGCAGCCCTTGGTACGGCGTGGCCCCATATCGATGTGAACATTGGGGCGTGGCAAGGTGTAGGTTGGGTCATAGCAGAACATTCCGCCCATGTCTTTCCAGCGCTGCCATACCTCGACGGCGGCGGTGTTTTGCGAGGTGTGGCTGCACCCGGGCACCACAAAATCGGCCGCCATGCTCACAGATGTTGGTTTACCCTCCTTCACTACCACCTCGTGCTTCATGTGGTAGCTGTTCAGGGCCATTTTGCCATCCGGCCCCGTTGTGGGGTTGGTGCGGTGCAAGCTGGTCACCCACGCCGTGCGGCCGCCGCAGCGGGTGGCGGTGGCTTGGATGAACAGCTCCAGCCGTGGGTCCATCTGCTGCTTGTTCACGCCTGCGTTGTACAACACCTTCACCACAGGCAAGGGGTTATGGGGTTTGGGGGTAGCCACGGGTACTGGCACGGGCGGTACGGCAACCTTGGGCTGCTCCCACCACGCCATGGCCCCCACCAACGCCGTGCCCGCCGTCAGGGTGTTCAAACCCCCAAGGGCAACATGGCTGGCGGTACGAAGAGTCTTCATTCCCACCATATGGGGCGCGCGGCCCCATATTCAAGAGATTTACTCATTGTTAGTCTTATCGGCATTCGCCCTTTTCCACCAACACGGTGGGGTCGCACGATTTGTAGCCATCAAACCCACTGAACGTACTACCCGATGACTCACGCTTGGATGATGGCACCTGGCCAGTTGAGGATGCCCCCGAATTTCTCCCGCTACCGTGGCAATCTACGGCCACCGCAGCACCACGGTTATCGGCATGCAACAAACCATCGTGACATACAACGGCCAATCCTTCTGCCATAATACGCGGCACAATTTCTCTTTCCGAGCACCCTGCTCCACTTACACGGAAATCTATTGCCCGTGAAGAATTATGGAAACTTCCCTTACCTGCTGATTTTGTACGATATCCCGTATTTACACGCGTACGATGAGAGACGCCACTCGTCCACTCCAAAGTTGAACAATGGCTTGTTGCCGCCCGAACCCCTGCAATTACATCCCCGGCAACACCCTTGATGTTATGAACGCGGTCTTCACGAGGACTTGCCATGCTTGTTGATATACCAAACAATTGCACCAATGCTGTCGCCGCTGCCGCAATTTTGCAAGTTTTTCTCATTCAAATTATCTCCTTTTGAGTTACCCAACCGAGATAGGCCCCGCCCCCCAAAAATCAACCCCAAGTATACGAAAAAGAGAAAATACCTACATATGGTGTTCTCCAGCGCTTATCGCGGCGTTCGGCACAATATCATGTCAAGCAATTTTTACACGAACCTTACACGAACATCACCCCACCAGCCGCAAGCTGCCGGATTGGGGTGTAAACCCGCCCGCTACGGGCACGGCCAGCAGATTGGCAAGGCTCAAGGGTGCAGGGCTTTGCACCACGGCCAGCCAATCGCCGTGGGGGGTGATGTGTTCGTCCAGCACCGTGCCGCCCGCTTCCAGCACGCGGTGGCGCTGGGCGTACTCGCCCACAATCAGCGTGTGGGCGTGGGGCGCCGCTGCAAACCCTTGGCGGGGCAGGCGGAGGCGTGTGGGCGTTTGGCAAACCAGCACATCGGCCACCATGGCGGCAGCGGTGGAGTCATCCCGCAGCGTGGAATGGCTGAGCGTGTGGGTGCCAGCCGCCGTTTCCACCACCACCGTGGGGGCGATTTGGCCGTTCATCAGCGGGCTTTGGGGGTTGCACGCCACCACGCCCGCCTGCACCCGGCCGTGTTGAACCGACACCGTGTAAAGTGGGGCCAGCCCGAAGCGTCGCATGTGGGCCATCAGGGGTTTGGTGAGCATTTCCAGCCCTGTGCGCTGGGCGGCTTCTGGCGCCAGCCACGTGCCCGCCACGGCCCCGTGCAGGGCCAAGCCTTGCACGTAGGTGGTTTTGCCGCTGGCGTTGCTCAGGGGGTCGCCTTGCGCTTCCAGCGCCGTGGTGGCTTTGTGCATGTCGTCATCCCGCTGCACCATGCGGCGGAGGATGGCATTGGCGCCCATAGGCTCGACCAACGTTACCGTGTGGGCGCCCGCCGTGGGCAACCATGCGGCTACAGGTTGGGCAGCCCCCAGGGCGGCCCCAAACATACAAGGCGTTTGCTGCCCCAACGAAGCATTGGCCAGCACCCGCCCATGCACGCCCACCAGCAAGGCGTTGCAGGTTATAACGGGGATGCCGCGGCCCAAGGCTTTCATGGCATTGTCCAGCGCGGGGGTTAGGCCTTCGGTGCAATCCACCACGGCCGCCAGGGGCGTGTTCTCCACCTTGGCGCCGTACCGCACGGGCACGCCATGGCTTTGCAACATCTGCCCCACGCGGGCGGCTACGGGGCCTTGGCCACACACCAGCACGGGGAGTTTCACATCATACATTTGGCACAGCCTTGTGTTTGCAGGTTATGCCTGTTAGCTTGCCCGTAACAATCCAACAAGAAAAGCTTCCTCATGCAAACCGCCCCGCAAAACCCCCTGCACGCTGCCCAAAAAGCCACACAGAAGATACTAGCCCAAGCCGAGGTGACGCAACCCTTTACCGAGGCCATGGCCGCCACCTTGAAGGCCATGGCGGAAGACCCCCACGCCTTGATGCAACGCAGCCTGACGTTGTACCAACAGCACTTGGCCCTTGGCGCCAGCTTGATGGAACAGATGATGGGCCAGCCCACCACCCCTGTGGCCGTGCCGGAGAAAGATGACAAACGCTTTGCCAACCCCTTGTGGAACGAGGGCATGGCCAACGCCCTGAAACAAAGCTACCTGCTGACCAGCAAATTCATATCCGACAGCGTGGCCTCCACCGAAGGCAAAGTGGATGCCGCCACCCACCGCAAAGCCAGTTTTTACACCAAGCTGGTGCTGGAGATGATGAGCCCCGGCAACAACCCCTTCACCAACCCCGAAGTGATGGCCACAGCCGTGGCCACCAATGGCCAAAGCCTCATGAAAGGCATGGAGAACTTTAAAAAAGATATGGACGCTGGCCGTATCTCCATGACCGCCTATGACGATTTTACCGTGGGCGACAACATCGGCTGCACCGAAGGCAGCGTGGTGTTCCGCAACAAACTAATTGAACTCATCCAATACACCCCCCAAACCCCCAAAGTGGGCGCCATCCCGCTGGTTATCTGCCCGCCGTGGATCAACCGCTTTTATATTTTAGATTTGCAAGCCCACAACTCGTTGGTGAACTATCTGGTGGGCCAAGGGTTTCAGGTGTTCATGATTTCATGGAAAAACCCCGACGCCAGCTACAAAGACGTGACGTTCGACGATTACATCCAACACGGTTTCATCGCCGCCACCGATGCCGCCATGGCCATTTCGGGCCAGCCCAAGGTGAACGCGCTGGGCTATTGCATCGGCGGTGCCATGCTGGGCTGCGCCACGGCTATTTTAAACACCAAAGGCGACACGCGGGTGAACAGCGTGACGTTCCTCAACGCCCTGATGGACTACAGCGACGTGGGCGAGATTGACGTGTTTTTGGATGACACCCAGTTTGCCAAACTGGACGCCAAGATGAAAGATGCGGGCGTGCTGGATGGGCGGGACATGGCCGCCGCGTTCTCCCACCTGCGCAGCAGCGATTTGATTTGGAGCTACGTGATCAACAACTACTGGCTTGGCAACCAACCCAAGCCGTTTGATATCCTCTATTGGAACGACGACAGCACCCGCATGCCCGCCGCCATGCACAGCTGGTATTTGAAAAACTTTTACCTAGAAAACAACATCGCCAAAGCGGGCAAACTTAGCCTGCTGGGCACGCCGCTGGATATCTCCAACATCACCCAGCCCGCCTACATGCTGGGCGGCCAAACCGACCACATCACCCCGTGGGAAACCTGCTACGCGCCCTTTGCCAAGCTGAAAAGCCCCAACAAGCGGTTTATCCTCTCCAAATCCGGCCACGTGGCGGGGGTGGTGAACCCACCGCCCGCGGCCGACAAAGCGGGCAAACGCTTCCTGCAAGCCGGCCCCGCCACCACGCCCACCGGCCAAGCGTGGCTTGCCACCGCCACCCAAGTGGCCGATAGCTGGTGGCCCGACTACGCGGCGTGGCTCATGCCCCTTTCCGGCCCGCAAGTTTCAGCGCCCAAAACCTTGGGCAACACACAGTTTACCGTTCTGGAAAAGGCACCGGGGGGGTATGTGAGGGAGCGTTAATAATTCATTTCATCTTCAACGTCACGACGTCCCCATACGGTTCGTGGTTTGGCCATTTCCATGGATTTTACCATTAAATCTTCTAAAGATGAGACGATCGGAACTTCTTGAACTGGAGAACTCATACCAAAAGCACAATGCAACCTGCCGATTTGACCTGCCAATGTTTTTTGATACCTAACCTTCACGGCATCATCTGGGGCACCTAATACAAACCTATCCGGTCGCGCCATAAGTGCCATGCCAACTTCCGTATTCGTTGTAAAAGCTGGCATATCTGGCATTTTACGGTCTAACCAGCAGGCAATCACGGCCGATTTTCCTAATCCTTCAATCTCCCACCATACTTGGTGGTCATAATCCCCTTGAAACCCCCACAAATCATCCTCAGGCACAAATACATAGCCATCAAAACCTCTCCGTTTTAAAATCTCGATAGCTTGGGGCCGCCACGAAGGAACACCTTCGTCTCGCGGAGTTGGGCCAACTAAAAATAGAGAGTTTTCAACAATCCCACTCCTAGGTGTTTCGGGCAGTTTTTGATTCGCAAAAATAACACGCATCTCATTTCCCTTCATGTATTGTCCGTAATCTTGCCATCTCCAACCGCCATTTGGCAATCTCTTTATGGTTGCCGTTTTGCAGCACGGCGGGTACGTCGCGACCTTCCCACACGGCGGGGCGGGTGTAGTGGGGGTATTCCACCAAGGGCTTGCCGGTGGCGGGGTCAATGATATCAAAGCTTTCCTCGTGCAGGCTGGCATCCGCCCCCAGCACACCGGGCAGCAGGCGCACCACGGCGTCCATCAGCACCAATGCGGCAGGCTCACCACCACTGAGGACAAAATCGCCCAAACTTATAACTTCATCCACTTCAGCTTCCAGCACACGCTCGTCCACGCCTTCGTAATGGCCGCACAAGATAATCAGCCCGCCCGCGTGCTTGGAAAGCTCCCGCACCTTGGGTTGGGTGAGCCGCGTGCCATGAGGCGCCAAAAACAAGGTTTTGGCGTTAGGCTGGGCAGCTTTGGCCGCGCGGAGGCCTGCCGCAACCACATCCGGCTTCATCACCATGCCTGCGCCACCGCCGTAGGGGGTGTCGTCCACCGTGCGGTGTTTGTCGGTGGCGCAATCGCGGATGTTTATGGCCGTGCAGCTCCACACACCGGCCTTCAGCGCCCGCCCCACCACGCTGTGCCCGCAGGCGCCTGGGAACATCTCGGGGAATAACGTAAGGAGGGTGATGGGGTATGGCATGGCCCTTTGTAAGGTTAAACCTATAAAAAGTCAAAAGAGGGCTTGAAACATCTGAAAGTATACCTATATATCCTCTAGAAACCCAAGGAGACCACCCATGCGTAACCTACCCAACTTCCGTTCCGCCGCTTTTGCCGCCAGCGCCCTCGCCGCCGTATTCGTGAGTGGTTGCGATCGCGGACCTAGCGCCACCGAACAAGAAATTCTGAAACAACAAGCCGCCATGACCGAACAACTGAAAGCTATGCAAAATACCATCAATCAAGGCGTTGAGGCTCATTTGAAAGCCAAAGAAGCCGCCGGCAGCCTTGTTATCCGCGAACCCAGCATTTCAGCCTTAGATGTTTTTAAGGAAGCTGGAATTACGCCTTTTGCCAACACCCAAGCCCGCCCCAACCCTCATAACCCCAGCGAAGCTCTTAAAGCGGGGGCCTTTTTAACATTGGCAGCTTCTATTAGCTCTCAATTGGCCTTTGACAATATGCACACCCCCGACTACGCCACGCGTATCATGACAGACCCCCGCCTCTCAAGAATGGTTGGGGAATATTCATCCGATACCGAAGAACGTAAATCTGGAAACTCTGTATCAGCCCTCCTCATTCAGAGTGGTTTTATGCCAGCAAGTAATACCGATTTCTATTATTCGTTCGTTGTAGACGGAAAAATAACAGAGATAAAAGGTCATAACAGTTCAAGCAGTAGCGTTCCTCGCCCCTTACATAATATGATTGGACAAGAAGCAGTTCGCCTTGCAAGCGAATGGCGTAAGCCCCTCATCACAAACGGCAAAATTAAGGCCGCAACTGTTGGTATGAGCAAAGACGCTCGCTAACGCCGCAAGCCCCCCAACAACCCGCGCAGAAGTTCGCGGCCTATCTGCCCCGCCACCTGCCGTGCCACGCTTTTGGCGGCAGATTCCACCACGCCTTGGCGGCGGCCGTTGCCCCACATGAACTCGTTCAACGCGCTCGGGTCTTCTTTGACGGCCTTGCCTTTGGTTTTGGGAGATTCTTCCACATTCGCCGCGTGTTCGGTTTTTTTCTGGAGCATTTCATACGCACTCTCACGGTCCACCGCCTGTTCGTACCGTCCACGCAACGTACTTTGGTAAATCACGCCATTTCGTTCCAAGTTTGTAAGAGGCCCTACCCGGCTTAACGGCGGCAATATGGCGGTTTTTTGCACAGGCTGGGGGATGCCTTTTTTATCCAACACGCTCACCAGCGCCCAACCTACGCCGAGGTTCGGCAACTCTTTGGCCGTATCCAGCTTGAGGTTGCTGGCCATGGTGGTGGCCGCTACTTTGATATCTTTCTGCCCCTGCGGCGTGGCTGCCCGCAAGGCATGCTGCACGCGGTTGCCCAGCTGGGCCAGCACGTCTTCGGGCACATCGCTGGGTTGCTGGGTTACAAAGTACACGCCAACACCTTTGCTGCGGATAAGCCGCACCACCTGCGTCACCTTGTCCAGCAGCGCCTTGGGGGCGTTTTGGAACAGCAGGTGGGCCTCATCAAAAAAGAAGCACAGCTTGGGCACGGGCAAGTCGCCCACTTCGGGCATTTGTTCAAACAACTCGCTCAGCAAATACAGCAAAAACATGGCGTACACGCGGGGTTGCTGCATCAGCTCCACCGCGTGCAACATGTGCACCACGCCGCGGCCATCGGCACCTTTGGAGAGCAAATCGGGTATCTGCAAGGCAGGCTCGCCAAACAGGCTTTCGCCCCCTTCCCGCTCAAACGCCAACAGGCCGCGCTGAATGGCCCCGATGCTGGCGGTGGAAATCAAACCGTACTTGCTGCCCAGCGCTTTGGCGTTCTCATACACATAGGTCAGCAACGCCCGCAAATCCTTCAAATCCAGCAGCAGCAAACCTTCATCGTCCGCCACTTGGAACACAATCTGCAACACGCCCTCCTGCACGTCGGAGAGTTCCAGCAGGGTGCTCAGCAACAGCGGCCCCATCTCGCTCACCGTGGTGCGCAAGGGGTGGCCTTGCTTGCCCGCAATATCCCAAAATACCACGTTGGCGGCGGTGGGGGTGTAGTTAACGCCCATCTCGGTGTACCGCGCGGTGGCCCATGCGGGGCTATCCCCTGGGGCCGCCATGCCGCTCAAATCACCCTTCACGTCGCTCACAAACACGTTGCAGCCGTTGGCGGCCAGTTGCTCGGCCATGGCCTGTAAACTCACCGTTTTGCCCGTGCCCGTGGCACCCGCAATCAAGCCGTGGCGGTTGGCGCGGCTTAAATCCAACACCAACGGACCTTCAGGGGTTTGGCCTAATACAATCTCGGTCATGGGGCTCTCCTTATCAAAACAGGGGCAATGTGCCCCTGTTGGTTGGTTTTGGCAAGGTGCAACCTAGCGACCCCGACCCGTATTTCTCCGAGATGCATCCATGACAATAGCAACATATTGTTCCACATTGGCATCAAATTTCGCCATAAATGCCCTGTTCATGGCGTCTGTCATTGGTTCTGAGAACTCGTAGTCTGCTGGTGTTAAAAACCCACTCCCACATGCCCGTGTCATGCAATAGGGGTTGTCTTGATGACCATTGGAACGGGAGACATAAGCCGCCCACGACATTGCATTGGGAGGGTTAGATGACTTATACATATTCCTATCTCCTTAATTGCTTGTCCCTGCCGCATCCTGCAGGGGTTTGAACACATCCTTAAACTTGCTCTCCTCCCAGGTTTGCATGTTCACGGGGCTGTGGGCCGTTTCGTCCGTGCTGGTTTGCAGCATGGCGTCAAAGGCTTCATCCCACCCACCTTTGGTGGCGGCTTTGGTGTACTCCGTGCTGCGCTGCTCAAAGAAGTTCGCATGCTCGTCAGCATTCAACATGATGTCCATCCACGGCAGGGGGTTTTTATCAATGTTGTACACGGGCTCCAGGTTCAGGCTGCGCAAGCGACGGTCGGCAATAAACCGAATGTAACCTTTCACATCCGCCGCCACCATGCCTTCCACGGGGCCAAGCTCAAAGGCCAAGTCGATAAACTTGTCTTCCATGGCAATAATTTTTTGGCAGGCTTCGGTGATTTCGCCTTTCAGCTTGTCGGTCCACACCTTGGGGTTTTCCTGCACAAAGGTGTTGAACAGTTTGATGACACTTTGGCAGTGCAGGGTTTCATCCCGCACGCTCCAGGTGACTATCTGGCCCATGCCCTTCATTTTGTTAAAGCGGGGGAAGTTCATCAGCATGGCAAAGCTGGCAAACAGCGCCAAGCCTTCGGTAAAGGCCGCAAACACGGCCATGGTCATGGCGATGCTGTGGTCGTCATCCACGCTGAAGGTGTGCATGTAATCGTACTTGTCCTTCATGGCGGCATATTCCATGAACGCGCTGTACTCCACTTCCGGCATGCCGATGGTATCCAGCAAGTGGCTGTACGCCGCCACGTGCACGGTTTCCATGTTACTAAACGCGCTGAGCATCATCAGCACTTCCGTAGGCTTAAACACCTTCATGTAGTGCTTCATGTAGCAGTTGTTCACTTCAATGTCGCTTTGGGTGAAAAACCGGAAAATCTGCGTCAGCAAGTTCTTTTCAGGCCCAGAAAGCTTGGTGTTCCAATCCTTCACGTCGTCGGCCATGGGCACTTCTTCGGGCAGCCAGTGAATACGTTGCTGTTGCAGCCAAGCCTCGTACGCCCATGGGTAGCCAAAAGGCTTGTAGGCAATCTGTTCTTTCTTCAGGTTTGGCATGGTACTTCCCTCTCGTTTCCGTTGATTCACCGTTGCCAGATGCTGCACTTTGGCAGCCGCTGGCGCAAAATTGATGACGTTGGTCATCTCTTAACCTCCCGTTTACCCAAATCTTGATAGAAGCGAAAGAGGTACCCGTCAGGATCTTGTACAAGAAACTGCTTATTACCAAGTTCCACATCATCTCGACGGTACCACTTCTCTTCCATATCAAGAAATATTGGATATGAAACTTTCTTAAATGTATCAAACAGTCTATCAACATTTAATACCTGAACTTGAAAGTGGGCTCCTTTTCCAAAAGGATATTCTAATTTTCCTTTTTCAAAAGTTCTCGTATTTTCAGACATTCCTTCAATCATAAGCCAAGCATGTTCTCTGCTTAACATAGCAAAATCATGTTCTGGCCGACTATATTCAACTTTAAAGCCAGCAATTTCCGTATAAAATTTGAGAGATTCCTGAAAATTTGAAATCTTAAGTTCAGGTATCAATGCAGGCTTTATATCCATGTTTTCCCCCTTCGCTCTTTCGTCATGGCGAGCGTCGCGTGGCCATCTCAACCTTCCTATACCGTTTGGCGCGGCATAAAAACCCTAAACCTTTTAAGCTTCCTCGCCTTGATTATTGGCAAGCCAAGCACTCTTCATACTTCGGCCCATCGGTCCCTGTCGCCTTCATGGCCATCAACGGCACCGTGGCCGCTGCCGTTTTGCTGGCAATGCCGGGGATACTCACCACCTCGGCCCGCTGGAGCGATTTGCTGCGGCAGTAGTACAGGCTTTTCACACCCTTTTTCCATGCCATGTAGTGCAGCATGTGCAGGTCGCGCTTGTGCACGTCGGCGGGGAGGAACAGGTTGAGGCTTTGGGCCTGGCAAATAAACGGCGTGCGGTCGGCGGCGTGCTCAATCAGCCAGCGTTGGTCCAGCTCAAACGCGGTTTTAAACACATCGCGCTCCATGTCAGTCAAAAAGTCCAAGTGCATAATGCTCCCGCCGTTCACCGTGATGCTCGTCCACGTATCTTCATCATCCCGGCCATAGGCGGCCAAAATCTTTTTCAAGTACTTGTTGCGCACGTTGTACGTGCCTTCCAAGGTTTTGTGGTTGTAGCTGTTGCTGGGGTAGGGCTCGATGCCGGGGCTTGCGTTGCCGCAGTAAATGCTGCTGCTGGCATTGGGCGCAATGGCAATCTTGTGGCTAAAGCGTTCCTTCACCAAGCTTTCGGCAGCGTCGGGGCATGGGCCGCGTTCTTCGGCCAACACATAACTGGCTTTGTCGGCTTCATCCCGCAGGTATTTAAATACTTTTTGGTTCCACACCTTGGCCATCACGCTTTCAAAGGGGATTTGTTTAGACTGCAAAAAGCTGTGAAAACCCATCGCCCCCAACCCCACACTGCGTTCCCGCATGGCGGAATATTTGCAGCGGGCCATGGCATCGGGCGCACGGTCGATAAAATCTTGCAAAATATTGTCCAAATACCGCATCAGGTCTTCCACAAAGCGGGGCTCTTGGGTAAAAGCTTCAAAGTATTCCAAGTTCACCGAGCTCAAGCAGCATACCGCCGTGCGCTCGCGGCCAAATTTATCCATCCCCGTGGGCAACGTAATTTCGCAGCACAGGTTGCTCATTTTTACCGAAAGGCCAAGGTCTTTCTGGAATTTGGGCAAATAACGGTTGGCGTTATCGATAAACAGAATGTAGGGCTCACCCGTTTCAATCCGGTTGGTCAAAATCCGAATCCAAATATCCCGCGCCTTGGCCTTTTTGATGGCTTTGCCGGTTTTGGGGCTAATCAGGTCGTACTCACTGTCGGTTTCCACCGCCCGCATAAACACGTCGTTCACCACCACGGCGTTGTGCAGGTACAAGGCTTTGCGCTTGCTGTCGCCGCCCGTTGGCTTACGGATTTCAATAAACTCTTCAATTTCGGGGTGGTTTACATTCAAATACACCGCCGCCGCACCACGGCGGGTTCCGCCTTGGTCAATGGCACGGGTCATGGCGTCTTGCACCACAATAAAGGGGATAATCCCCGTGGTTTTGCCGTTCAAACCGGCTTTTTCGCCAATGCTGCGCACGTTGCTCCAGTTGGTGCCAATGCCGCCGCCGTTGCTGGAGATGGCAATGTTTTCATTCCACGTGGTGGTGATGCCATCCATGCTGTCGCCCACTTCGTTCAAAAAGCAGCTAATCGGCAAGGCACGGCCCGCACCGCCGTTGGCCATCACAGGCGTGCTGGGCACAAACCACAGGCGGCTCATGTAATCGTACAACCGCTGAGCATGGGCCTCATTGTCGGCATAGGCGCCGGCCACGCGGGCAAAGGCGTCTTGGGGCGTTTCGCCGGGCAACAGGTAACGTTCGGCCAAGGTGGCCTTACCAAAATCGGTGAGGAGATCGTTGCGGCTGTAATCCACGGTTACTTGATACATTGCCTTGCCCTTTACTTAAACTTTACCCGTTGTACCCTGGTGTTGGGGTCAGAATTTCCCAGGGCCTTGTGGCCGCAGGATACTCAACCCCTCAAATCTGTTGTGGTGGCGTGGGCCGGCTATAACCGCCAGCTTGATGCCGTTGTGTGGGTGCGGCTTTAACTCAGCCGTACCCCGCAAGCCTCTCCCCAGATGTTTGCGTGTCGCAGCTCGTGTTAAGGGCTGCTGACAAAACCCATCATGCATCCCCCCGCCCCCCTTCACAAGCACCTGCAACTTGCTGCAACTTCGGCGAACCGATTGATAATACGTTTCAATCTGCCCCCATTTTAGGCATCTCTTACAACCTTCTTACATCTACCCCCTGTGTCTTTTTGGTGTGCAACATACTACATGTTGTGGTATACGCGCTTTTACAGGGGTCGGCCCTTGGAGTTTCAAGCACTTTTCCAAACGCCTAGGCCCTGCTTTTTGGCAGGGGGATTTTTCGACAAGATTTTACACCCTATCAAACATAGCCTCACCTAACACAAAAGCCCCCGTAGGGGCTTTGTGCAACCTTAGTTTCCGAACTACTGGAGCAGACGGAGCAGCAGGCTGGGCTGTTGGTTCGCCTGGGCGAGCAACGACACACCGGCTTGCAGCAGCACTTGTTGGCTGGTGAACTCGGTGATTTCGGCACTCACGTCCACGTCCATCAAACCGCTTTGGGCAGCTGTGGTGTTTTCAATGCTCACGGCAATACTGGCCGCAGCAAAGTCCAGACGAGATTGGTTTGCACCAATGTCGGCTCGTTGGCTGGATACGGTGGTAATCGCCGCATTCAGGGCCGTAATGGCCAACTCGGCGTTATCAGCCGTGTCCACCGTGCTGGAGTCAATCCCCAACTGGCTGGTTGTGGCCGAATCCAACGCAAACGTAATGTTGTCGTTGGTGGTCACACCCGTACCTACTTTAAACGAGAAGTTGGTCGACTCACCGGTGTTTTCGTTCGCACCAATCACTTGGCCCAATTCGCCAAGGTCGATTTCAAACGAGTCACTGGCATCCACAGCACCTGTCAGGTTGAACGAGAAGGTGATGGTGGCGCCTGCAGCCGAACCGTTACCCGTCAAGGTTACGGTTTTCACGCCGGTTGTGGTCAAGTCCACAGCGGTGTTGGTGAAGGTTGTACCATCGCTCAGCGTCAAGGTAGCATCGGATGAGTTGGCGGTGCTGGTGTCAAACGTCACCTTCGCCACATCAATGTCACCAAAGTCAAACGTGCTGGTAGACGATTTGCTAGCAGCCAGCAAGTTAATGCTGCTGTTTTGGATGGCAGGGTTGTGGTCCAAGTCAATCGCACCCAAGGCGGCCGTGCTGGTTGTACCAAACGTACCTGTGGTGGTGATGGTCAACACAAAGCTGTTACCATCGCCATCTTCATAGGTATAAGCCGATGAACCCGAGTTGAAGTTACCCGTGCTGCTGGTTGTGAAGGTTTTACCACCAAAGGTGATGTTACCTGCGCCTACAGCTGTAGGTGCGCCCGTTGTACCGGCAGTACCCAACACCGGAGCTGTGGCACCTTCAATGGCGCTCAGCAAGGGGGGGTTCAAACCGTTAAAGCTGGTCGAGGTAATAACCGTTGCCGTAATGGCTGGGGTCGTACCGTTACCTGCACCTACCGTCGCGGCGGCAAAGGTTACGTCGCCAGCATTCACGTCCACGCGGCTGCTGTTGATACCTTGTACCGTAGACGTGATAGTTGCGGTGTTACCGTTGGCCAAGGCCGTACCCACAGTAAAGCTGAGGTCCACTTCGTTACCCGAAGCGTCAATCAGAGTGACTGTTTTGGCACCGGTTGTGCTCAGGTCTACCGTACCACCGGTGGCACCGGAAGACGATTTCACGCTGAACTGGTGGCTCGCACCATCGTTACCCGTAAAGCTTGCGCTTTGAATGGTCGATTGCGTACCAGCCGTAGAACCTGCACCGGTAATGGTAAACACCAAACCGTTCAAGTCGTTGGCAACCACACCGCCCGTACCGTTGGCCTTCAAGCGGAATTCACTGATGCTGGACAAACCGGCTGTGGTGGTAATGGCGGAACCACTGGTGTTGGCGGCCACGTAACTGGCTTGCCGCGTACCGTTGGTGGCGCTGCTGCTCACGCTCTTATCAAAGTTACTGTTAAGCACAACCGTGGCACCCAGTGAACCGAAGGATACGGTTTCGGTAGCACCCACCGCAATGTCGGCCGTGGCCAGGGTTACGGATTGACTGTTACCCGTTTCCAAGTTGGTCATGGTTGCGGTTTTGTTGGCAGCGTCGTAAGCAAATTTCACCACACCGTCGCCGAAGTCGCTGTTGAACGAGATGCTTTGCACACCTTCGCTGATCAGGTTTTCAGCGGCGTTACCAACCGAGCTACCATTCACGGTAACCGAGGTACCTGCGCTGGTGATGCTGTTCACGCTGGCGGCCACAGTGGTGGAGCCGGAGAGCAAGCTGGTACCGTTAAAGTTTGTAATACCGGCAATACGGTCGATTTCTGAACGGAGGTTCGTGAACTCTTGGTTCAGCAAGCTACGTTCCGAGTCAGACAACTGACCGGATGAAGACTGCACGGCCAGAGCTTTTTGACGTACCAGAATGTCACCCACGGTTGAAAGAGCACCGTCGGCAATCTGCAGCAAGCTTACGGCCTGGCTGGCGTTGTTGGCGGCGGAGTTCAAACCGGCTACTTCGGCACGGAGTTTGCTACCCACGGCCAGAGCAGCGGCGTCGTCTTTGGCGGTTGGCACGCGGCTACCAGATGAAAGCTTGGCGAGTGAGCTTGCGGTTTTATCACCGGCAATGCCCAAGTAACGCTGCGACGTTAAGGCCGACAGGTTGGTGTTAAAGGTAATACCCATTGTTTTTGTCCCTACTTAGGATTTATCTAAAACTGGTTACATACCAGCTGGGTGAAGCCAACCATAAGTAAGGCACCTATGTCTACCCCCTCGCTGCTTGCTTACGCATAAGCCCGCATCCTCCATGGCATCTATGCACCACACCTCAAACAGCTACCTGACACTCCCCACAACTGCCTATTTTCTGCGCACTTCAAGGTTTCGCATCTTCATGTAGTTTTCACTTATATTTCCTTACGCTCAAGCAAAGTTCATGTTCCAACCGTTTGTTTTTCGGTGCACCCCCCTGCGGCAGTTGCGTCACACTTCCCCCTTGGCGGACGCGCGGGCATGTGCAAACGTGCTTGCCAGTACGTTACCCATCTGGCACGTAGGCCGCCCCAACAAGAATAAAATATAAGGGTCGCTGCGCATGGAATCACTCCTCAATGCCTTTCGGAGTTTAGGCCCTGCCCGTATTTTGGCTTTGTTTTTCGGTCTCTCCGCCACAGTGTATATGAGCGGCATGGTGGTCAACAAACTCAACGCCCCTGGCCTTGCGCTTTTGTACGGGGGGCTTAACCAACAAGAAGCCAGCGCCATCACCCAATACCTTGGCAGCCAGAACATCAGCTTTGAAACCAAGGGCGATGGCGCCGTGTACGTGCCCGCCGACCAAGTGGGCAACCTGCGCCTGCAAGTGGCTGGCCAAGGGTTGGTGGGCGGCAGCAACGCAGGATATGAGTTATTTGACAGCGCCAGCAGCTTTGGCACCACCAACTTTGTACAAAACCTGAACGCCAAACGGGCCTTGGAGGGCGAGCTGGCCCGCACCATCGGCACCATCCCCGCCGTTACCGGCGCCCGCGTACACATTGTTATGCCCAAGCAAAACCTGTTTTCCAGCCAGCAAGTGGCCCCCAGCGCCGCCGTGGCGTTAAACGTGGGCGAGCGCAAGCTGGAAGAGGCGCAAGTGAACAGCATTGCCCAATTGGTGGCCGCCGCCATACCCAACTTAACGACCGACACCATTACCATTATCGACCAACGCGGCGCCCTGCTGTACGATGGCCGCACCGCCAACCAGCCCACCACCAAGGCGTTGGGGGTGAAATCCGCCTTGGAAGACCAATAC